>NZ_JAVRCI010000078.1:0-31058 GCF_034530835.1 Nostoc sp. DedQUE12b
GCGACAGAATTAACATAACCCTGATGACCATACAAAGGTTCAGCTAAGGCAAGACCTTGGTAATTCCACAACCGCACAGTGCCGTCAGCACCGCCACTGACAATCGTCTGCCCATCGCTACTGATGGCGACAGAAGAGACATTACCTTCATGACCACAGAAGGGAATCGAGACTCTTGCTTTATTCACCACCCGATTCAAACTGTTCTGAATTGATGCAAGAATCTGCTGGGGTAGTTTCTCTTGATTCTCCCCCATAGCTTGAATTGCCAAAACTAGACTATCTAGAGGTTGTAAGGGCAATAAATCGTCTACTCTAGCCGCTTTTTCTCGTAACTGGGATTCAGTAAGCGCCCTTTCCATTTCGGCAATCCGGTCTTTGTCGTCAGCATCACTGCGCTGGTAAAAATCTTCATCTTGTTGGGGTGATTGCAAATCGGGCTGCAATTGTTGCCAGCTATCTCTCACTTGGGCCAGCAATTCCTTTTGCATTAAATATTTGTCATCCGACCTTTCGTTCAACCATTCCCGTCGCGTATTTTCTAATGTCTCGCTCAACGGTCGCAAGTTTCGGTCTTGTTGTCGCCACTGGGCAAACTGCTGCCAACTTTCAATTAAAGCTTCATGGGCTAAATCAATCCAGACTTCTCCTTTTTCATCTTTCTCAGAAACTAATAAGCGTCCCTTAATCAATCCCGCTTCACCATCTAATAACTCACTAAGTTGTTGCTGTTGATTGGCATCATCACTTGCAATATTTAATAATGTAGCTTTTGGTTGGCGCTGTCGGGTATCCTTTTCTCCCTCTCCGGTTCGCACTAACCGCAGAAAAATCTGCTTAATCCATTCTTTTTCTTGTTGACTGCGTTCTTGAGTTGGGGATTCTTTCTCATAATCTTGATAGTGATAAACATTTTCTGCATGGAGATTTAACACCGCAGTTAATCCTCCTAACTTCTCATACTCTTCTTGGGTAAGTTGATGTTTCTTTTGCTCGCGTTTCTCCCAGAGTTTAGTTAAGGCAAACTCTAACAATGGCAAACTCCTTGGTTCTTGTTGAAGATTTTGGAGAATTTTTAATGCTCCTGCTTCTTCAACACTGTGAACCTGAAGCTGGGCAGGTTTGGCGATTGTCTCCTTGAAATCAACACCAGTTAAAGGCGGTATAACAACTACTGGGGTTTGAATGAGGTGAGTCAGAGAAGGATTATCTAAACAGGATTGAAGAAAATCACCTCGTATAGTAATTACAACTGCTAACCGCGAATCATGAATTTCTACTACTCCAGTCAGTAGTTCAATAAATCTCTGCCGTTCTTCCTTATCTATACAAACTGTAAATACTTTCTCAAACTCATCTACCACCAGCAAAAATTTTTCTGTGTTAACCACAGCCTCTGCATCATCAATAGGTTTAGTCAGGCTGCTAAAACTGTTGTCATTCTGAGCAATTTCAACCACAAGGGCGTATTGTGTCATCTTATTTTGTTAAAACTATTGAGAAAATTACCTCTGTGCTTTAAAATACCCAAATTAACGAGTTATTTACCCACTAGAGTTAAAAACTCTAGATTTAAAGTTCAAGTAGCAGTTGAGTAACACCCGGTAGAAGCACAATATTAAAGTCTTAGTGACTGGGATAAGCTCTATACCTTGTAGTTCAGTAGTAATTACGGCAGCAATGTCTAAGGGCGGGCTACGATCAGTTAGAAAATTTCAGATTAAGTTGACACCAATGGGCATTACCGTGCTATTACCTTGAGAAAAATCTCACATCGCGCTAGTCTTCATTGACGTAACTGCACGCTGTAACATTAGGCGATGACAAATCAACTCTCTCCAGAAATTCCCTCTTGCACTTGGAGCCGTCCCATCGGCTTAGGCTGGGATAAACCTTATACCGTCCGCTATGCAAGTAATATTGATGATGGTCCTTGGCATGGTATGCCTTTAGGCGGCTTTGGTGCAGGTTGCATCGGTCGTTCTTCACGGGGAGACTTTAACCTGTGGCACATCGACGGCGGTGAGCATACCTTCAAAAACGTTCCGGCTTGTCAATTTAGTGTGTTTGAATCCAATAGCACATCTTCCCAAGCCTACGCTTTATCTAGCCAAGCGCCCGATGATGGTACTCTCAAAGGGTGGCAATGGTATCCGACAACTCCCAACACAGAGGGGACGGGCAATTATCACGCGCTATATCCACGTAGCTGGTTTGTATATGAAAATGTATTTCAAGCACAGTTGACTTGTGAGCAATTTTCCCCAGTCTGGGCAGGTAATTACCAAGAAACTAGCTACCCTGTGGCAACATTCCTCTGGAATGCCCACAACCCGACAGATACACCGATTACTCTCAGCATTATGCTCACTTGGCAAAATATGGTGGGCTGGTTTACAAATGCTCTCAAATCTCCCGAAGTGCGGGTGCGTGATGATGGTAGTCCGGTTTACGAATATCAACCGCGCTGGGGCGAAAGTCAAGGAAACTACAATCAGATAGTTGAAAATACACAACAGTTTGGCTGTGTTTTAGGTCGGGTTGGTAGTCATGAACCTTTGCAAGAAGGCGACGGAACTTGGTGTATTGCGACGCTGAAACATCCACAGGTGGAAGTATTTCATCATAGCCGCTGGAATCCTGAAGGTACGGGTGATGAGGTATGGCAAAGCTTTGCCCAAAATGGCTCTTTGCCCAATTATGTTGATACTACTCCAGCAACAGAGAATACACAAATCGGGGCTGCGATCGCTACGCCGGCCGCAGGCATCGCAATCCGTTTCACTCTCCAACCAGGCGAAACTCTGGAAATTCCCTTTGTTGTCGCTTGGGATTTGCCAATAACAGAATTTGCGGCTGGAGTCAACTATTACCGCAGATATACAGATTTTTTTGGTAAAAATGGCAACAACGCTTGGGCGATCGCATCCACTGCATTACAAGAATACCAAACCTGGCGATTGCAAATTCAAAGTTGGCAAAAACCCATTCTCGACCGGGAAGATTTACCCAACTGGTTTAAAATGGCTCTATTTAATGAGCTTTACGACCTTACTAGCGGCGGTACTCTCTGGAGTGCTGCATCAGAACTTGACCCCATCGGTCAGTTTGCGGTGCTGGAGTGCTTAGATTACCGTTGGTATGAAAGTCTAGATGTACGGTTGTATGGCTCTTTTGCGCTGCTGATGCTGTTTCCAGAATTAGAAAAGTCGGTGATTCGGGCATTTGCACGGGCGATTCCTCAAAGTGATGATACTCCCCGAATAATTGGCTATTACATGACAATCAAGGCCGAAAGCCCGATTGCAGTTCGCAAAGTTGCAGGTGCAACACCCCACGATTTAGGCGCACCCAACGAACACGTTTGGGAAAAAACTAACTACACCAGCTATCAAGACTGTAATTTATGGAAAGATTTAGGTAGTGATTTTGTCTTGCAAGTATACCGTGATTTTTTACTCACGGGTGCTGACGATGTGGAATTCTTGGCAGATTGCTGGAATGCGATCGTTCAAACCCTCGACTACCTGAAAACTTTTGACCTCGACGGCGATGGGATTCCGGAAAATTCTGGCGCACCCGACCAAACTTTTGATGATTGGCGATTACAAGGTGTTAGCGCCTATTGTGGTGGGTTGTGGTTGGCGGCGTTAGAAGCTGCGATCGCAATCAGCGATATTTTATTAACTTACCAGACAGGTAACACAACAGAGTTGGCAGCGCAAAAATCCACTTATGAAACTTGGTTACAACAATCTCTTCCTATTTACCAAGAAAAACTTTGGAATGGGGAATATTACCGACTTGATAGTAAAAGTGGTTCCGATGTGGTAATGGCAGATCAATTGTGCGGACAGTTTTATGCTCGTCTGCTGGACTTACCTGATATTGTACCGAGCGATCGCGCCCTCTCTGCCCTGAAAACTGTTTATGATGCTTGCTTTTTGAAATTCTGTAATGGTGAGTTTGGTGCTGCTAATGGTGTTCGTCGTGATGGTTCACCAGAAAATCCCAAAGCTACTCATCCCTTAGAAGTTTGGACGGGGATAAACTTTGGGCTAGCGGCTTTTCTCGTGCAGATGGGAATGAAGGATGAAGCGTTGAGGTTGACGCAAGCTGTGGTGCAGCAAATTTATGAAAATGGTCTGCAATTTCGCACGCCAGAAGCTATCACCGCAACTGGTACTTTTCGCGCTAGCACTTACCTGCGGCCAATGGCGATTTGGGGAATTTACTTAGTTATTAATTAATTGACTATCAAAGCAGTTCTCGTTTTGACGCAACACACGTAGATGCCATGGGTGTCAACTTACACCTATTTTCAGATAAATAGACCACACGGTAGGGGCGCAAGACCTTGCGCCTCTACCGTGTGGTTCAAATACATGAAAACTGCTGTAAGCTGAAATCTTCTGATTGTATGAGTTTACCCAGCCCCTCTCCCAACATTGCCAGAGGAGCAAATTCTCTAGTTCCCTTTCTCCCAATGTTGGGAGAAGGGGTTATGGGATGAGGGCATAGAACCCTTACTCTTACCTAACTTCTACCTTAAGTTTACACCTACCACAGATGTGCGTCCCTAGCAAATCTAGCCTGTCTTCATCTGAGAAAGCAGACTTTATATCTGTGATTTTATTTTCCGAGTGTTTCCGGAAGCGAAGGAAAATTTCAGTAATGGTAAGAGTTGAAGCATTGAGAATTTAAGACTACTGTTTCAAAAAATGCAAATATTACTAGCTTTAGCCATAAATATTGCTAATAGTTCCCAGACTACGTTCACAATCAAAAGCTAGGTTATGACGTGCCTATTCGTTTACTCAACAGCAAAGTTAATTCAGATTGTGGTGCTGGGTCTTTGGCAATGATTAGCCAATACTTGAAAATACGCTTAAACCTCTACAGTTTGCGTAACTCAACGCCAGCAAGTCCTACAAGTGAATTTCACCAGCCTTTAACAGAAACAGCCCAAACTTTAGGATATGAAGCGTTATCAGTTGGGGGGAGTCTTAGCAAGGTGGACTCATACTATAACCCGTGGATAGCTCATTGTCAAGTAATTCATTGTGTAGTTGTCTGGAGAGATAAAGGCGATCGCATATTGATTTTTGATCTTGTGCCACCATTTAGCCCAATTGCCACTACATTTGTAATCTCAATTTTATAAATCTGTTAAATATTCATATCATATAGAATTTTTTGCTGAATCAACTTAACAATATTCTGTGTTAATTAGCTTTATATCTATTCTTAAATTCTTTAATATTGTACAGACTTAGCCTGCGACAATTTTCGAGTAAATTTATCGATTTGGGGATCTTTTGATTGACTCAATCAAGGCTTGTTATAACTATCTACTTATGTTATCCCCAAACAGGAATTTTATTTTACAACTGGTCTATTTTCTAATGACTGGCTGCTCGTTATGAAATCTTCGCGATCAGTTGACAGCGATTATATTTAGATCCGCTAAAGCTGTAGTCATTGCAAGCCAATAAAGACAAGTCTAATAAGTATCCTTGTCTAATCAAACTTATTGAAAAATAAGTTCAATCATATTGCCACGTAAGGTTTTATTCTCTATCGGCTAATATTTTTACAAGTTGTTTTACATTCTATTTAATGGTATTGTTTTTTAGTTACTCGACAATAATAAAGGTTTTAAAATAAGATTGGGTGAGGGGTAAGACCCCCTGAAGAATTAGCAAAAGAGGACAAAACTAAAAGCTGCACAATACACAAGTAAGTATAGGAATATATTCAGTAAGTTTTACCTATAAATATACTAAATTAGTAGATGACATCAACCACAAAAAATAGTATAAATACGAATGGTGTTGCTAACGCTCAAAGATAAATAGATTTTCTCTCTTAGTCTAAAAAAATATGCAAACTTCCCGGAAATTGCCTAATACAACAGTAGTAAGAAATATAAGCGTGTGAACCAATAAAGTTTATTTACTTATGGATTTTTATCCCTTGTAAACATTAGACACCGCTCCGCTGCTGATAATTTGCCACAAGCAATTCAAGATTTGCAAAAAGGCTAGTGTAGTCTGTACACCTCAATTGAAACATCAACAATCGCAGAGAAGAAAATAGTTTACTTCACCAAAAATAACTAACCACTATGATGAATCAAGACGTTGCTGGTATTAGTAGTAACTTAGATAAGACAGTGAAAGCTCAACAATTTGACAAAGTAGTTGAAGCAATTCTTGCTGGAAAGTATTCCTGGGCATGTGTTTTAATGTTGCGATTTGGTGGTTATAATCCTCTGCATTACATTCCATATCGCACCTACAATCGATTGCTCAAAGAGAACTCTCAAGGGGATAGGACAAAACAACAGCAAAGTGAAAATCTAAAAATGCTAAAACATACTCATAATTCCCAGTCTGATAATAATGTTTCATCAAGCTGCTTAAGCAAAATTAAAGACGTAGCTTATCTAGAAGTAGTTAGGAAGCAAAAAGCAGAAATGCGTGCTGGTAGTTTAGACCAGAGATTGACACAGCAAATTAGCGAACATCAATCAAGCAAATCGCCATTAAAAGCAGAAAATGTTCAAGACATTTCCTTGAAATCCTGTGGATTCAATTAAAAAGTATTTGGAATCAATAGATTCTGCGCTAAAGTTGATTGATTATCTGAAAGCCTGTTATGCTAATTTAAAATTGATAGCATGACAGGTTTTCTATAGCAGTAATTAATTTGATAATTTTTTGTAGAAATCTGCCAAAATGGCAAATATATACTAATGATATTGGTAAACTAATAACAACTAAATTTAAACTAAAATAGAGGTGATTTGGCAAGCAAGTTAATTTAAAAAATAAAATCAACGATTAGTTCTGACTATGAAATAAATCAAACTGATTACAAAAGTAATCAGCATTTCATGGAGTAAATAACTCCTAAACCAAGACCAATAATCTAACCGTTGCTAGTGGTGGTTCTTTTTCTGAGGAAGTCTAAGCAAAGAGAATTTGGCGAGGTGGATTCCCCCAATCCAAATTTTACACAGCTTTCACTGACTGCAGACGGTGCGAGTAATGCTGATAAAACTTTCTATCCTGTGGTTGGTGTTGCTTTAGTTAATAAAGCAAACGCTTAACATCAATTCCAGGAACAGAAATAGAAAAGTTACGGTGAAATTGTTGTCTTTGGCTGGTAGAACTAGTAGCTCATACGCTTCTCTTTCGACTATTGTAATCCTAGTCCTCCCAACCTGGATTATCTTTGGTTTCTAAACTTTCAATTTATATAGCAACGACTGGAAGTTTAAAACTTGAATAGCTTCCAGTTTTTTATCTATATATAAAAATAAATAAGGTAGGCAAATTGCCTACCTTATTTTTTGTGAATACTAGATATCTGGTGAAATTAATCTAGAACCTTGTAAAGACGTAGCGCTGTTACGTCTCTACGTTCTTTTTCACTTCCATGTTTAATGATTGATGATTAATTCAAAAAGGAATTAAACCTTAGCTAATTCTGGAGTAGGACTCTTGCTGTTGCGAATTGCTGTAATAGCCTCAGCATAATCTTTTGCGTTAAACACAGCTGAACCGGCGACGATCGCATTGGCTCCCGCTTCCAAAACTTGCCAGGTATTATTTGCCTTCAATCCCCCATCCACTTCAATCCAAGGGTCAAGACCACGTTCATCACACATTTGGCGCAGTTCGCGGATTTTGGGTAATACACCAGGGATAAAGCTTTGACCACCAAAACCAGGGTTGACGCTCATAATTAGTACTAAATCGCACAAATCTAGAACATATTCAATTAGTTCTAGAGGGGTACCAGGATTAAGTACAACACCAGCTTTCTTACCAAGCTCTTTTATTTGCCCCAAGGTGCGGTGCAAGTGTGGGGAAGCATTATGCTCGCAGTGTACGGAGATAATATCAGCGCCAGCCTTAGCAAATCCCTCTACGTACTTTTCTGGCTCCACAATCATCAAATGGACATCCAGTGGCTTGGTTGTAATCGGACGAATCGCCTCCACAATCAGAGGGCCTATCGTAATATTAGGTACAAAACGACCGTCCATGACATCAACATGAATCCAATCCGCTCCAGCTGCATCTACGGCACGAATTTCGTCACCCAAGCGACTAAAATCGGCTGATAGGATAGATGGAGAAATTACAATGGGCTTTTGAGATAGGTTTTGGGTCATGGCTAGTGGGTTTTTAAGCGTCCTCGTCTGTACGCATTGTAACAAAACATTGAACAAGACTCATAATTTCGATCCCGGTTTTTTGGGGAGTGGGGAAGCAGGGGAGCAGGGGAGCAGGGAAGACAAGGGGACAAAAGTTAGATCCCCTGATCTTGTTGTCCTCTTCACCATACCCAATGACAAATGACAAATGACAAATGACAAATGACTAATGACTAATAACTAATGACTAAAAAACTAACCTGGATATTTTGGGGATTAACTGCTTCTTGTCTGAGTGCGCCAGTAATTGCTTCAGCTTTAGAATCTGCACTAGGAACTAATGGCATTGATGCTCTGAAGCTACACAAATCTCCTTATAATTTAATCGGTCGTAAGATTGCTATTGGTCAAGTTGAAATTGGCCGGCCGGGAATGTTTGGATGGGATAAGGCGGTGTCTAAAAATCGTGCCATATCTTTAGCAGCGGTTTTTTTACGCAATGGCCCAGCTAAGTCTAATACTGGTGTTGACCCCCATGCCTACAATGTTGCCGGTGTGATGGTGAGTCAAGACAAAGCCTTGCCAGGAGTTGCGCCGGGAGCGCGATTGTATTCATCAGCAGTGGGTTCGACTAAAAACATGGGTCAGCCAGAGGAGTGCTTATCGGCACAGCACATAGCGCTCCAAAATAGTGGCGATGTCCGTGCGATTAACTTTAGCTTTGGGGAACCTCTGAGCCGCGATCCTCGCCCGGAAGCTACTTTAGACGGCAATGCTTTGCTAACTTTATGTGTTGACTGGTCTAGTCGCGTTCATGATGTTTTGTATGCGATCGCTGGCAACCAGGGAAAAGGCGGCATTCCTATTCCTACAGATAATTTTAACGGAATAAACGTGGCTTTTTCATCCCGCCGAGGGGGAGTTTTTAACAAAGTAGACGTGGCTAATCTGGCAGGTGTTAACCAAGGGGTGAATGAAAGACTAGCTGGAAAAGAATTTGACCTTGATGGGCGTCGCGCTATCAGTTTAGTTGCTCCTGGTAATAATATTCCTTTGCTCAATCCAGATGGCAAATTGAACAAGGTTACAGGTACAAGTTTTGCAACACCTCAAGTTACAGCTACTGTTGCTCTGTTGCAGGAATTTGCCAACCGACAGATGCGGACAAAACAACCCCACTGGAGCATTGATTCTCGGCGTCATCAAGTGATGAAAGCTGTATTGCTAAATTCAGCAGATAAACTTTTAGATAGCGGCGATGGCTTAAAGTTGGGAATGACGCGGACGCTAATTGATAAACAAAATCAAAACTGGCTAGATTCTGATGCTTATAAAGATCCAAAGATTCCCTTGGATGCCCAAATGGGAGCGGGTCATTTAAATGTATTTCGCGCTTATCAGCAATTTAGTGCTGGTCAATGGCAGGCGTCGGCGGCGGTGCCGGCTAGAGGTTGGGATTATCGCACAGTTGATGTTGGAGCATTTGTTGACTATATATTAGCAAAACCCTTAAAACAGGGAAGTTTTGTTGCTGTAACCCTGAGTTGGGATCGATTGGTAGAACTCAACGATAAAAATAAAAACCAGCAATATGACTTAGGTGAAAGTTTTCGCGATCGCGGTTTGAATAATCTTGACCTCTACTTAGTAAAAGCTGATGCTCAAAATTCTGATGCTGGTGCTGTTTGCTCCTCAATCAGCCAAATTGATAGTGTAGAACATATTTTTTGCCCCGTTACTGCTACTGGCAATTACAAAATCCGTGTCCAGTTTCGTCAAAAGCTCAATGAAGCAACTCAACCCTACAGTTTAGCTTGGTGGAGTGTACCTATTAATTGAAATAGAGTAGCACAAATATCTGTGTAAAATTACAGCGTTTTTCTCGTTCCCATACCGAGCATGGGAACGAGAATTCGTGCCTCTGAGAAACGTTATTCGATCTATAAAAACCTCACAGAAGTGGTTATTTTATGATTACGTAGCTTACAATACTTTTATACGTAAAGATAAAAATTCTTAGAAATCAAAATTTTTTATAACTCGTCTGTATAGCCGTCTCAATAAGGAATTAGCAACTCAACAAGTTGTGTTTAATTACTCTGAGCTACTAATTTGCTGTTACGAAAACTGTAACAGTCCCATTTTTCTATTGGAGTAAATGCAATAGTTAGTCATTGACACAGTATCTGCGTCAACTCTGAGCACAAATCGGGAATCTTTGGCAAGTGAGGTAGCAGAATGAATCGCCATAAATTGAGTGATGCGAAAGAAAATTTCCTGCAAAGACGTTACGGTGTGAGTCTAGGCAGACGTTATGCTCTGGCAGCTGCAAGTGTTGTTCTATTCAGTGTATTAGGGTGTTCTCAGGTCGATAGTAATAAAAGTGCCCTTGCTCAGTCTAGTTTACCTCAACCAGAAACTCCATTGCAAAAAAAAACAGCGAAAACTGATACAAAAATCGTTGAGTCTAGCAATAAGTTTGGCTTCAAACTATTTTCAGAAGTTCTGAAAAACGATCGGGGTGAGAAAAATGTTTTTATCTCACCTTCAAGTATTGCGATCGCTCTTGCTATGACTTACAACGGCGCTAGCGGTTCGACTCAACAAGCAATGGCAAAAACCCTAGAATTACAGGGGATGGATCTACCAGAAATCAACTCTTCTTATGCGGCGGTATTAAAACAGCTTTTAGACAATTCAGATGCGAAAGTGCAATTGAATATTGCTAACTCGCTTTGGGCAAATCAAGATGTTAGCTTTGCACCAGACTTTCTCAAGAGAACCCAGGACTTCTATCAAGCCAAAGTCAGCAATTTAAACTTTCAAGATGCCGCCGCATCTAGTATTATCAATAACTGGGTAAAAGAAAATACTAATGGCAAAATCACTGAAATAGTTGAAAAAATTGAACCAGATCAGGTATTATTTCTGATTAATGCCATATATTTTAAAGGTAATTGGACTAACGAGTTTGACAAGAAAGAAACTGCTTCATACCCTTTTTACATCACATCTGGTAGGCAAAAACAACACCCAATGATGTCACAGAAAGGTGATTATAAATACTATGAAAGCGAAAAATTTCAGGCAGTTAATTTACCTTATGGGCAAGATGGTAAGATAAGTTTTTATATCTTCTTACCCAAAAATAATTCTAACCTCAAAGCGTTTTATCAAAACTTGAATGTTGAGAACTGGGAAAAATGGATGACTCAGTTCAACAACCAAAAAGGGTTTATTCGCCTACCCCGCTTTAAAACAGATTACGATATTACACTCAATGATGCTTTAAAAACTTTAGGCATGAAGGAGGCTTTCAGCAACAAAGCCAATTTTTCTGGTATGGGTAAAAATTTTGCCATTAGCCAAGTTAAGCATAAAACTTTTGTCGAAGTAAACGAAGAAGGCACCGAAGCGGCGGCTGCTACTTCAGTGGGAATAGTAACAACATCTTTGAGACAAGAACCAGAACCATTCCGAATGATTGTCGATCGTCCCTTCTTCTGTGCCATTAGGGATAATCAAACGGGAAACATTTTGTTTATGGGTTCAATTATCGAACCACAATAAAAAGGCAAGAGGGATTGAAGACTTCATCTTTTTCAAAGAGAACTTCTAAAAAAGAAAATCCCCAGTGAATATACAGCATATTTCAAGTTGCTAAGGTACACAAGCTAAGTCTGTTACTCAGATATAAACGGTGTTTTACTCCTGAATTTTGACTCTTTAATTCTGGTGTAAATGATTAATTTACATTTCCTGTATATGCAGATAAAAATTTTTAGAAGTCATTATCCGTAAAAGGAACTATGGATGGTGAAAATCTTTTTAGTGATGGGAAAAATTCTAACCTCGCGGCATAATCATCTATTTGTGATAGTTCCAGTTCAATTGTTTGCTGCTCTTTTTCATCAAAAAGCAACTGAATTTGATAACTTGTCCAGAATTGTTCACCTAGTTCGTCTTCTAAATCAAAAGGCTGTTCTTCATCACCCCATATATTCGACCAAAGGACTATTTGATTAGCCCGAAAATGGTTTTGACCTTTTGTGTCTCCAACTACAAAATATACTTCGACATTTAAATCAAATCCTAAATCATCGACTTCTGCCTCTGCTATGTGACAGCTAACAACAATTAAACTATCTGGGTTAATATCTACTAACTGCTGTTGGCGTTGTAATAATTCTTGAAATACAAAATTAGGTAATAACTTTGAACTCTCCTCAAATAGATTTTTTTGAGTTTCTGGAGAGTAACGATTTTTTAATTCTTGCGTAATTAAATTTAAAATATCTTCACTGGCTAAATTTACAACTATCTGTTTATTTGCAGGATTAAGGAAACATCCTTGATTAAGATTAATGTGATTTTTAATTGGCATAGTTTTCTAAAATCCTTCTAATGCAAACGGATAATTCACAAGTCAAGCTCAAACAAAGGTAAAGAATAAATATTACTTTAGCTTCTGTTCTATATTTTTAGCAAGACCTACTTCATAGCAATTGCATCCTTTAAATCATAATTATAAATGACTATGATCGCAGAGCTAGAAAATATTCATCGGCTCAGGAGCAAAAATGCCACAGTGCTTGAGTAAGTAACGACAACATGATTAGTATTAACAGATACCACGTAACTTAAGAAATTTACAATAGACCTGCCTTGAAAATAAGGCAGAAGGCAGGAGGCAGGAGGCAGGAGGAAAAGACATTTTCATTGTTCCTTGTGAGCGCAGTTCATGGAGTCTCTTGCAAAAATATATTTTTACACTCTTAGGGAAAAGGGTGCATGTTAAAGGGAAAGGATTTTGAGTTTCTTTACGCTTTTCCCTTTCACCTTTACCCTGACTTTTGCAAGAAGTTTAATGGTTCGAGAACCCTGGTTTATCGAGGTTATTGAGGTTATCGAGAAACTGACTCATTAGGTGTAGCAATCAAACTGTTGAAAAATCTTTATCTGGGTTTCAGCGAACTAATACAATTTTGCAATTAGTACACTATTACCAAAAATATTAACTCACCCAGAATCATCCAAACTTATAGTCTGGAGGTATATCAAAATGGTTATGCGTTGGTAATGGAAGACTTTGGAAGTATTTCTATCAAAGATAATTTTGCTTTTGATTTGGACGCCATATCTAGACTTTTTACAATAGTTTTTAGAAATAGCGTAAACGTAGCCCGTCGTAGACATCGCACTATGCAATACCTTAGATATACTCCACCAAAAGCGGATTATTCATCAAGATATTAAACCCGCTAATATTTTAATTAATCCCGAAAGCAAAGAAGTTAAATGAGTTGACTTTAATATTGTATCTTTATTACCAATTATAAACAAAACCATGACTAAAGTCACAGTTCAAACATACACAAGATAAACAATAGTTGTTAAATTAGTAATGCTTTGCAATAAATGTCCGGTTAAAAGGTTCGATTTCTATCGGGGCTTGTGACTGATTTTTCTTACTCTTTCAGCAACATCGTTTTTTTATGTGTAGATTAATTGGCTATCTTGGTAACGCCATCCTCTTAGATGAGTTGCTGTATAAACAAGAGCATTCGCTCTACAAACAAAGTTACAGTCCTTTGGAATTAAAATCAGGAGTAGTTTGTGGAGATGGAGTAGGTGTAGGCTGGTACGACGAAGTGGGTAAACCCTTCATTTACCGAAATACAATCCCGCTGTGGAACGAGCCGAATTTGGAAGAGTTGAGCAACTATGTACAATCCGGTTGTACTTTAGGCTATGTCAGATTAGCTGGAATAGGTGAATCGCTCGACATTAGCAATTGTCAGCCATTTCGGAGTGGAAAACTTTTGTTTGTGCATAATGGCGAGATATCAAACTTTCAACAAACTCTTTGTAGACCAATACGTGAGAGCCTGTCTGATTCCACATACCGCCTGATTAAAGGCACAACAGACTCTGAACACATCTTCGCCCTACTAGTGGAAATGTGGCAGTCGTCTCCAAACAGCACTTTGTTGTCAGCATTAAATACTACACTTCAAAAATTGACTGAGTTAGCATCAGAACACGACACCAGCTTTAGTGCCAATGTAATTGTCAGTGATGGTCAAGCAGTTGCAGCAATTCGCTATGCTTATCGCACACAAGCACCTACTCTTTATTGGTCTTATGATGAACTCAAGCAGCCAAACCAAGTTATTGTTGCTTCTGAGCCTTTATCCAATAACCAAAATTGGACTGCTTTTGGTGAGCAAAGTGCGCTATTTGTTGAAGCCCAGTCATTACAGCCAACAATTAGCCTATTGGAGAGGTTTGTTCCTATTGGGGTTTAGATAAGCATTGCGATTTTGTTAAAATTGAGCTTTTCCCTTTAAAATTGCTGCGATGGTAGACAAGCATTGCTATTGCTTGTGCCCAAAGGCAACACTTGGAGGCAAGTCAGAGAGACAACATACATTAGACTTCTTGGCATTTGTCGGGGTAAAGGGGAAGGTGGGGCCCCCTCTGGGGATAAGGGGCGGGGGGAAGGGGAAAGAAAAAACCTTTAACCTTTACCCTTTACCCTTTAACCTTTTCCCCAAACCCAATGCCGAGTTGAAAATGCACAAAGCGAGCAGTATTGGGCTCCCTTGTACTCTGTCCATCACCATACCCACGCAAGCCAGAGCGATCGCATACTTACTTATAATTGTGCCGAGTACCAGTATAGAGGGAAACAGATGATTTCCTAAGACCTCAAGGTGAGCAATCCCCTGTTGTCTGATTCAATCCAATTTCAGTAGACCGAAAACTTTTGCGATGCCTTCGGCGGGCGCAGCCATCGCTAAAAAATAGTAGCGTGTGATACTGTTTTTCAAGAAATTTGTAAAAGCTGAATGCCTTGAATCAGAGATTTGTTGACGAATCAGCTCTAATGGCTGGCTGTATGGCTACTGCGATCGCGTGAAAAATCATGCAACAGTGCCATCAATGCCGGAACCACAGTCGGGGTCAGGATTGTGGAAAACGCTAAACCTCCAGTTAAGGCAATTCCTAGACCTTGATACAGTTCAGATCCCTGTCCTGGAAAGATTGCCAAGGGAATCATGCCCAGGACGCTCGTACCTGCTGACATAAAAATGGGACGGAGGCGATCGCGTGTCGCATTATAGAGCGATTCATCGTACTTTTGCCCCTCCTCCTGAAGCTGTAGCACTCGCTCCACAATCAAGATGGCGTTATTCACCACTACTCCAGTCAAAATCAAAAACCCCAATCCGGTAATCATATCCAAAGGCACAATCACGCCAGGAATCCAGTTGGCAACAACCAGACTTAGCAATGCTCCTGTCAATCCCATTGGTACTGTTGCCATAATCACCAGTGGATAGAGGAATGAACGATACAAGGCAACCAGTAGCAAATAGGTGATTATCACCGAAAATACAAAAGCAGAGGCGAGTTGTCCGACGGTTTCTGAAAGGCGATCCGCAGATCCAGCCAGTTCCACGCGAAATGTCGGCGGCAATTTGGTTCGTAATGGTGCCAGAATTTGATTTTCAGTTTGATTGACAAGTTCTCCTAATGGTGCATCTGGAGTCAAGCTCACCGTTAGAGTAGTAGAGCGTTCTAAATCCACATGATTAATCACACCGGGCCCAGTTGTTTCGCGAACAGTTGCCACATCTGCAAGCTGAACTTGTCCTCCTTGAAAGCTAGTCATTGATTGCTGAGTATTCCCTACTTGCTGCGCTTGAGGAATTTGAGAACTGTACAACGACAACTGGCGCAACTGTTCGGGTGTTTTGACAAAGATATTTTGCAACTGTACAGTAACATCCAGTTCTTCTTTGCCATCCACAAACTCAGAGGCGAAGCGTCCTCCCAGCGCTGCTTCGACCATCGCCCCAACCTCTGATTCTGACAAACCCACTTCGGCAAGCCGGACGCGGTTGGGAATGACTTGCAGTTGGGGAGCGCCGTTAATAGAGTTAGAGCGAGCATTCGCAACTCCCGGCAAGGCTGAGATTTGCTGAGTCAACTGTTGCTCTAGCTCTCCAAGTTGTTTCAGGTCTGGCCCAATGATCTGCACTTCAAAGGATTTACCCGGATCATTGAAGATGGGAAACCGGATTGGAAACATGAATTTGTAGCCTGGATAACCAAAGCTTTTACCAGTCAAGCGTTCTACTATCTGGGCTAGCCCGCTACCCGTCGCTGATTCTGGCTTGAGGCTAATGCCAATCCCGCGAAACTGCGGAAAGTTAATAAAAAATGTGTTGGCGATTTCAGATTGCTCTTTCAGAAATCCTCTGGCAGGCACAGATAGTTTAACTGCCTCTGGGACACTGGTTCCGGGAAACGTCTCGGTCAACCAAAACACAAAATTGAGGTTGCCTTCTGGTAAATAGTCGGCTGGGGGCAGCAAGACAATACTGGAAGCTAGCAAAACAATCGGAATAGACAGCAATGCAAGTCTGCGCTTGAGCCGACGCGGGCCTAGTGCCCAACCAACCGTTGCCAATAAAAAGCTTTCTAACTTGCTTTGCAGCCGTCGAAACCCGAACGAAGTCTGCATGATCGATCGCTCTAGCCAGTTGCCACTAGCTTGTAGTTGGGAATCGCTGGCGTTTCCTAATTGGAACGTTTGCTGTGCTTCTGCTGGGTTGAGAAACAAACTCGCTAACATTGGTAGCAACGTCAATGATGCAAACATTGATAATACAGCAGCAGCCGTAATTGTAATTGCCATATCGACAAACAACTGTGCGACTTCGCCCGTCACCAGCACCAGGGGCGCAAATACTGCCACGTTTGCCAATGTTGCCGCCAAGATTGCCCCGCCGACTTCTTGCGTTCCATCAATCGCCGCTTGCAGGCGACTTTTACCCTGCTGCATGTGGGTAAAGATGTTTTCAATGACGACGATCGCGTTATCGACCACCATCCCCGCCGCAAATCCCAACGCTGCCAAACTGATGATGTTGAGCGATCGCCCCAGCACTGCACTGACGATGAACACCACGATCATCGCAATCGGAATGCTAATGGCAACAACAACAACGGTACGGAGTGAACCCAAAAACAGCAGCAATACTGCGATCGCCAACACTCCACCCGTAATTAAATCACCCCGGACGTTAGACACCGACTGGTCAATGTACGTGCTTTCATCGTAAAGAATCTCAAACTCAACTCCTTCTCCCTGGCGATCAAATTGCGTTGCCAAATTCGCTAATGCGGCGCGGACTCCCTTAGAGACTTGCGGCACATTCGCGCCTACCCGACGGATGATGCCAATTCCGGCAGAGGGAGCATCGTTGAACAGAAAGGCGCTGTCTTGGAACTTCCGCCCCATTTCCACCTCAGCGACATCCCCCAGATATACTGTTCCTGCGTCGTTGCGCCGCAGGACAAAGGTTTTGAGTTGATTTAATTCTTGCGCTCGGTTGACCGTCCGCACCTGATATTCGCGTTTTCCTAGCACCAAGGGCCCGCCCCGAATATCACGATTGTTGGTTCTTAGGGTGTCGGTGACATCGGTGAGGGTAAGATTGCGATCGGATAAGGCTTTCGGATCGACTAATATCTCAACTTCCCGCTCCTGTCCGCCGACAATAAAGAACCGACTCGTCCCTTCCACTCGCCTGAGTGCGGGTTCAATCACTTCATCAATCAGGTCGCGGTAGCGGTTAGAGTCAGTCTGATAGCCTGGTTTTGGCTTCAGCACGATCCACATCATCGGGTTATTGTTGCCGCTAGCAACCTGCACATCAGACTCGCCCGCTTCCTCTGGTAGTTCTTCTAGCTGCTGTAATTTGTTCAGCAGATTGACCAGGCGGGCATCGACATCTGTTCCCCACTCAAACTTGATCGTGATAGTGCTAATCCCTGATAAACTTTGGCTGGTAATTTCTTGAACGCCTTCGATTTCCTCCAATACATCTTCAATTGGGCGAGTGATCAAATCTTCTACTTCTGCTGGGGCTGCACCGATGTAGGGAGTGGTAATTGTAATTTCTGGGCGATCGCCTCCTGGTTGCAGTTCCAAAGGCAACCTGAACAGGGCAATCAACCCAAACATCGTCAACAGACAAAATAAAACAAAGGTGCCATGCCGCCAACGGACAGAGGTTTCAATGAAGTTCATGATTCTTGCCTCGTGTTTTGTTCCGCAATCTGCACTGGCGCTCCATGCATCAGCGCTTCACCACCCCGCACCACAACGGGTTGCCCGACTTGCAACTGACTGCTAGAAATTGCCACTGTTTCGCCCATGTCAACGACTAGTTTCACGGGTATTTGGGCTGCTTTGCCATTGGCAACGGTGTAAACCAGCCAATCTTCATCACGCCGAACCAAAGCATCGCGGGGAACGACAAAGCTAGATGGATCTAAGAGCAACTGTAGCTCTGCCGCGATCGCCATCTTGGGCAACAAATTCTGGGGTGGATTTTGCAATCGCACTCGTACCATTTGCCGCCGTGATGCGGCGTTGGCAGCCGGAACCACGCCGCTAATTGTGGCACGTCTGCGCCAGTTAGGAATAGCACGGGCAGTCAATTCTACAGGCAAACCGGGGGTGATGCTGCCGCTGAGTTGCTCTGGCAATTCCAGAAAGACATCTAACTCGTTGCTATTCACCAGGGTTAACACCGGATCGCGAATATCGACCAAATCGCCTGTGCTGACCTCTCGCGATCGCACAATTCCCATCATCGCAGCCTTGACCTGTGTCCGTGCCAAGGCAAGTTCTGCCTGATTGACCAAAGATGCGGCGGCAGCGACGCTGGCTTGTTGAGCCGCAATTTCTTCGCGGGTAGGGCCGGCGGTGGCTTCTGCCAGTGTGGCTTCTACTTTCAACCGTTCTGCTTGGGTTGCATCCACCGTAGCCCTTTCCTCTAATAGCGCCTTCTCACTGATTGCCCCTGCTGCCACTAACTCTTGATAACGTTTGAGGTTCTGCTGTGCCTCTCGTTCTCGTGCTTGGACAGAGCGGAGTTCGGCTCGACGCTGGTTAATGATTTCCGGTCGGGTGCCTACTGAAAGACGCGCTAGTTCGCTGCGCTCCTGCGTCAGCCTTGCTCGTGCTTCTGCCAATGCTAGCTGCTGATCTGCATTGTCTAACGTGGCAATCGTCATTCCTGGTGTGACGCGATCGCCCACCTCCACCAAAACCCGTTCGACCGTGCCGGCTGTTTGGGTACGGAGTGTGGCGCTTTTACTTGCCTCAACTTGCCCTAATAACTGGATGCGTCTAACGCCTTCGCCTCGTTTCAGGGCAACGGTTTCTACGGTCGTTGGGGGCAGTGCTTGAGCCATTTTAGAAGATGCAGGTTCACTGGCAGGAGTGATTGTCCGCCAAATAACCACACCGCTACCCACTAGTAGCAGGAGTGCTAGCAGCCCAAGTTGCACTCGGTTTAGGCGACGAGGTGCAACTGAAGGTTTTGGTGATGAACCCTGAGATTGGGAAGTTTTCATAGTGAACGAAGCACCTCTAATTAGATGCCTGGTATGGATTCTATTCGTTGAGATAGTGCTTGTGATCGCGTAGGTTATTCAGCATCACTTTGGCATATTCAGCCCAATCAGGAAATTCTGGTAGTAACGCATAAACCCAGACAATCGCGTGGAGTTGTCGCATCTTGATGTATGGCTCCAGTACGCTAGAGTCAGGCGCGTTGGGATAAGCTGACCTCCCTTCGTCATCTAGGTTGATCAAGTCCCAGGCGATGTGCCCCCTGCAAGTGTCCTCAAAGTCGTTCCAAAGCCATCCTTCTGCTGTGGGGATTAAATTTAAAGCATTGGCATCACCATGTAATGGCTGTAGTTGATCGGTTGCTAACTGAGGCAATAAGCGATCATAAATTTCTTGCAGCAATGTTAAATCACTTGTAGTCAAAATATCACCCGCCTGTTTCAACCGCTCCAGCCCACGGGGAATATCGTTCTGGGGCGGTGCTAATAGAGGTAGATCGCCGGGATAATCGTGCAGTAGGGCGTGTAATTCAGCCAGCATTCGGCCGATAATTTGAGGATCTGGGAGGCGATCAGAGACAGGTTGGACATAGCGCCAGAAGGTCATAAACAACCCGTCGTGCTGGTGCGGGATTGCGGGTAAGCGATCGCTAGGTGCAATGACTGGAGAGCCGCATGAGGCAAGAAACTCAGCCACAGAAATTTCACGCGCCAGCCAGGACTCGATTGGCGAACGGAGTAAAGCGGTGACGGTACTGACACGGGCAACAATCGGTGCAGGGTGTAAATAAACCCGCACTGAGTAAGCATTATTCAGTACATGGGGAGCGTCTACCTTTACGCCGTGGGCAGAAACAACCGATACGGCTGCTGCGACTGCCCGTGCTGTGAGTGCAGTGCGGTTTGAATTTTCAGATGACATGACGAAGACTTTTTGCTTTGTAGCGTGTGACTCATAGCAGGGAAAGTATATTTTGTAAAAGGGACTGGAGATTGGGGATTAGGGATTGGGGACTGGGTGTAAAATCGATCATGTTATGGTGGGGGCTTTTACCCACCACCAAATTTTAAAAAACAATTTCTGGTATCCAGTACCGGAGCGTCGGAGTCCTCCACCAAATTTTATGTATGATGCGGGACTCCGACGCTCGTAGACTCGCTAACGCCGCGACCAGATACCTATACTACAAAATAATACAAGTGTACTTTAGCAGGCAATCCACCCATTGAGTCTCTCTCTAAAGAAGAGTTTTCTCTAGTTTTGTGGTTTATTCCTCTCATTGCATTCCATGAGATCGAACCAGGGATTTTTGCTCCAGTTCTATGGTCGAGTTAGAAGTTGATACTTAATGTAGAACATCGTATTTCCTCTGTTTAATAGAGTCTTGCCATAGCCTTATTAGGGTAGCAATTGCCTCCTCTATCTGCTTCACCCAATCAGGTGAAGCAAAACTTGTTTATCCTTGAAGATTTATTTCCACTAACCATATCCTGTCTCAATGCCTTTTACAACTTCTTGAAGTACCTGGCAATTGGTAACAATCCGAAACCCAGCTTTTCATAGGTACAACGTGCTGGTGCATGGCCAGGATCGCCTCCAGTTTCGACCATAGCAACGGACATCCCAGCAGCTTTCATCCAATTCAGAGCGAACTCTATGAGAGCGGCTCCAATGCCTTGACGTTGATAATCTGGATCAACGGCAATCATATAGATTTCTCCCATACTACTCTCTGAATGGAGTTTCACAGCTACAAAGCCCACAGTTGAATCAGAGTCAATGGCAACCCATACCTTCATGTCTTTTGTAATACAGACGGACTCGACAGCATTAAGCTGGCTTACACGCCAACCATCAGGGTAGAATGAATGGTACACCTCAATATCCATCGCTTTTTGAATTGAATCAAAGACCGGACTCCATGCCCGAAGTGAAAGACTTTTGATGGTATCAAGTTGGTTATCTTCGTATGGTTCAATTCGCATAGAGGTATTATGTGGTTATATTATGTTACATAAATACTACTAGCAAATTTTGTGTTGTTTTGATATGGGAAGTACACCGTCAGAATTGACCATCTGAAGCCACTGAATTACTTAAAGTCCGAATGCCATCTGTTTCGATCGCAGTTGTAATGGGTACACCTTCTGTATAGCTTGGGGGTTAGCCCCACTTGATCTCGGAATAGTTGGTTGAAATGGCGGGCACTGAAGCCAATTTTATCTGTTACTTCGCTCACTCTGGTGGTTGGATATCTCCTAAACTCTTGCAATGCCATAGCGATCGCGGCATATCGATCTAGCGGTTTCATTACCATCAGCAAAAATTGCTCCAAAACCCAAAAGCGGCTTGCTACTGTTGGCGATTCTAGAAGGCGCTCGCGTAGTTCAACCGCCCGATCCTGCCATAATTCATTTAATGAAATTCTCTGGTTGTGCAATTCCCCCGCAGGCAACGTAAAAAATGGGGTATTGCCCCCAGGTTTGAAATGTACGCCCATCATCGATATCTTGCTGTCATTGTTGATAATGAAGCTTTCAGAATGGGTACCGCAAATCATCATACCGTTGGTGCTGCCGATTTGCACTCGACGGTCGCTATCGAATAGTGGAATCCTATCTTCATGTAGATTGATAACCAACTCCATCGAACCGATCGGCAACAATCGAGACTGTGCTTTAGGTAAGTTCTCACCTTCTCGACTCCAGAGCAGTTCAACAAATTGCGAGAGTGGCGATCGCGGTTGGTAAGTCTGGTAAATCATCTGTTTTTGCCAGTCAATCAACACTAACAGATCATCTTTAGGCTACCGCCGAAACCGATGATTTGACGACTTTACTCTCCTTAAAATGATTATCATTTTAATCACTGGATGTTTTTTTCTCTGGAAGTCCATTAGCAGAGCAAGAAGCGATGTCTACGACGGTCACTGAGCTTGTCGAAGTGCGGGCTGCGCCTACGTCATTGTCTATGTAGAGACTTTACAATGTAACACCTGTAGAGAATTTAAGGTATATTCTAAAAACTAATAAAATGACAGCGATAATTATATGGTCTGCTGCCTAAATCCTAATTGCGAGAATCCCCAAAATCCTGACGGGGCAAATTTCTGCCTCAGTTGTGGCACAGAGTTGTTATCGCTATTGAGAAATCGTTACCGAATCATCACGCCATTAGGGAGAGGAGGGTTTGCACGCACATATATCGCAGAAGATATAGACAAGCTCAATGAACGATGTGTTGTGAAGCAGCTGGTTCTAAGTCAATTTTATGGCAGTCAGGGTAGTCAGGCACATAAAAAAGCGACTGAGTTGTTTGAACGAGAGGCAAAACGTCTCAAAGAACTAGGAGAACATCTTCAAATTCCCAATTTGTATGCATATTTTAAGGAAGCTGAATATCTCTATTTAGTGCAGCAGTTTATCGAAGGGCAAAATCTGTTGCAAGAGTTAAAACAGCAGGGAGTTTTTGATGAAGCCAAGATTCGAGATTTTTTAAATGATTTATTATCTGTACTAGTAGACATACATCAACAACAAGTAATTCACCGAGATATTAAACCAGAAAATATTATTCGCCGTCAAAATGATGGGAAATTAGTACTAATTGATTTTGGGGTGGCAAAGCAAAAGACGGAACCGACAAACACTACAGTGGGGACAATTATTGGTTCATTAGGTTATGCACCAATTGAGCAAATGCAAGCGGGTAAAGTTTTTCCTTCCAGTGATATCTACAGTTTAGGAATAACTTGCTTTCATCTGCTGACTAATATCTCTCCTTCAAGTTTGTGGATGAAACAAGGCTATGGTTGGACTTCTAATTGGCGGCAGCATTTAACGCAACCCATAAGTCAAGGATTAGAGATGATTCTTAATAAGTCTCTACAAGAAAATCACGAACAGCGTTATCAATCTGCACAGGCTGTTTTACAAGATTTGCAGAAGTTGCCACCGCTAAGGTATACATCAGCTCCTACAGTTATTCCACCTACCCTGCGATCTCAATCGCAGCCACAAAATCAACATAAATCAACTCGATATCTACTGCAATTCTCTAATAGTCAATTATTGTCTGGAGCAATAATAGCTGGATCGGGTAGTTCATTTTTAGCGATCGCACTTATAAGTTTTCTTGGAACTACTTGGATTAGCTCTGGATTGTGGTTGCTCATTTTAGGAGGATTAGTCTTTATTCAATCTCGCCCACTTCTAGAAAAAGCTTATTTAATTCTTATTGCTATCATTGCAAATTTACTCATTGTCTTTATTTTCAGAAATCTCTTAACTAATAATCTTCTCAAAGCTGGTTTAAATGGACTGCTGCTCGTAGGATTGCTAGTTATACTGGCAGGTTTATTGACAATTATTATTGTGGGTGTGTCTGAAATAATCAACAAACTGATTGCTAAATATCTTTAGTTTTTTGGTTTTGCTCAATCTTGATAAATCTCTTTATCTCAGATAGGTTTTGTAAAATTTGGATAATTATTCATGACAAATAAAAAAGAAAACTTGAGACTGCTTATTTCACTTGGTATAGCTGGGGTAATGGTAGCAGCTATTTTATGGCTAATTAACCAAGTTTCTTCTACTATTGTAACATCATCAGATCAGACACAAACTTCATCTTCATTTACAAATAAGCCGTCCTTAATGAATTTGGGTACAAGGATTTTAGTGAAAGTGCAAACATCCCCTGAAAAAACAGATGGAGTTAAAGCTTTTGCTGAGAAAGATTTCAGTACTGCCGTTAAAAAATTTACTGATTCTCTGAAAAATAATCCCAATGATCCAGAAACTTTAATTTATTTAAACAATGCCAAAATAGCAAGAGATAATTCAGAAGCTGTAAAAGTTGCGATCGTCGCACCAATTAGCTTCGATCCTAGTTTAGCCGAAGAGATTTTACGCGGTGTAGCTCAAGCTCAAAATGAAGTTAATAACCAAGGAGGAATTAATGGTAAAAAATTACAAATTGTAATTGCAAGTGCTAATAATAGAGAAGATTCTGCACGGCTAGATAATGAATTAGTTCAAGATAAAAGCCTTGTAGCTGCCGTGGGTGTTAGACGTAAGGTAGAAATATATAAAGAGAAAGGTTTGGTTTTAGTCTTACCCGTCGAGCTACCAAATCAAGCAGAAAATCCAGAAAAATTAGATAATAATACACTAAATAGTCAGCCTAATATTTCCACAACTAACTACTTGTTTCATGTAAATCCGTTATATGATAATTTAGTAGATACTCATTCTCGCTACATTGCTCGACAAGCAAGAAATGTTGCTATTTGTGGCGATGTTCGTAGTTCAAGAGATAATTCAACCTCTTCATCAAATCAGATACTTGTAGAAAAGTACACTCAAGCTATCAAAAAATATGGTAGCAACGTTATTAGTACGCCTTGCAATTTAGCAGACAAAAATTTTGATCCTAAAGCTTTTGTGGATAAAGCCATAGAAACAGAAAATGCAAGTGGCTTTTTATTAATGCCTTCAATCAGAAATATATATTTTGCCACCAAGGTAGCACAAGAAGTTAAAGGTAGAAAGCCACTGTTTGCTTCTGAAACTATGTACAGTGCAACAACTTTACAAAATGGCAAGGATCTCGAAGGAATGGTATTACCTGTGTATTGGCATCGTAATGCTAATAAAGATAACCCCTTTGCCAAAAATGCCTTTCAGCTTTGGAATGCTCAAGTAAATCAGAGAACAGCGGGAGCTTATGATGCACTGCAAGCAATTATTGCTGGCTTAAAAGAAGACAGCACCCGCGAAGGATTACAAAGGGTATTGTCTAATCCCAATTTTTCCACATCGGGAGCAACCGGAATGATTCAGTTTTCGGCATCCGGGGAGCGTCAAGGAGAAGCAATGCTAGTCAAAATTGAGCGTTGTGAGTCTTGTTCTAGTGGAACTGGTTACGATTTTGCCCTCTTGAATAAGAAGTAGTTTTTTTGATGTTAATTTTCATTCCAAAGATATAGATTGCTTTTAAATAGGTAATCTATTCAATTTGAATGTCATACTGAACTGTTTTAATTTTTCTCTAACGAAAAGTTCTATTTTTCTACCCAGAGTTGTGAGAGCGATCACTCAAAAGAAAGATGGAATCTCCCTAACCTCTGTGTCAAGGTTATATCAGTAAGAATTATGAACACTTTGCCGAGGAGAACACGGATGGTAACTACTTTAGATGATACGAAACGCAATGCAATTGCTGTAAAACTTGCAAGTATTAAAGCTCTGCAACAGTTGGTCATCGAAAATGAACAATCGCTTTTGACGCAAGGGCTTGATGCTGAGATTGCCGATCGCATCCGAAATTTTATCAAAGATGATGAAAAAAACCTTGGTATTTTAGAAACTGTAATTGGTCAGTATGGGATTCAGGCTGAACCCAAACAAAATGTTACACAATTCATTGAAAAAGCTCGCGAATTGTTTAAAGGTTCTGAGTTAAGCCTGTATGAGAAAGTCTCTCAGCATGAATTGCTGAAACATCAAGTAGTAATGAGTGGCTTGATAGTTCACAAAGCTGCTCAAAAAGTTGGTGCTGATGTGTTGCTAGCAATTGGGCCATTGAATACTATTAACTTTGAGAACCGCGCTCACCAAGAGCAACTCAAAGGTATTCTGGAAATTCTGGGTGTCCGCGAACTCACTGGACAAGATGCAGATCAAGGAATTTGGGCACGTGTTCAAGATGCTATGGCCGCAGTTAGTGGTGTAGTAGGTAGTGCTGTCACCCAAAACAGCGACAAAAAGGATCTAAATATCCAAGATGTCATCCGCCTCGATCACAACAAGGTAAATACCCTGTTCACCGAACTACTACAAAGCAACGATCCACAAAAGATCCAAGAGTACTTCGGTCAGATTTACAAGGATTTAACCGCCCACGCTGAAGCTGAAGAGGAAGTAGTCTATCCAAGAGTACGTCCTTTCTACGGTCAAGATAACACCCAAGAACTGTTTGATGAACAAGCTGAAATGAAGCAGGTGTTAGACCAAATTAAGGCCATTAGCCCTTCTTCATCTGAATTCAAAGATCAAGTTAGACACTTGATGGAAGCTGTTGGCGACCATATTCGTCAAGAAGAAAGCACAATGTTTGCTGCCATTCGTAACAACTTGAGCAGCGATGAAAGCGAGCAACTGGCTACTGAATTCAAAGCCGCTAAGACCCGAATTCAAGAGAAATTGGGTGTTGTTAGCGAATCGAATGTGTAGAATGCTTTTGGGCTTTCTATATCCGCTAAAAAAGGTTAGTTAAACAAAAACTCCCAGCAGAAAAACGCTGGGAGTTTTTGTTTACAAATTTTGCTGACAGTTTTGCTGACAGTATTTATAAGCTGTGTATGCCATAGTGACAACCCCAGTGATAATAGCAGATTCATCAACTTCAAATTGGGGATGGTGTAATGGGTGGTTAATGATTCTTTCTTTGTAGCCTACGCCCAAACGAAACATAGAACCGGGGACGTGTTCCAAATACATCGAAAAATCTTCAGCACCAAGGGAAGGTTCGGGTAGTACTTGAACGCGATCGCTACTCCAAGCTTCTTCTGCGGCTGATTGTAACAATTGCGTCAGGGCGTAATCATTTTGGACACTGGGTACACCTTGGCGATAATTGACTTGATACTTTGCCCCGTAGGTATGGCAAACATTAGATACAATGTTTTCAATCCAGTTTGGAAGATGGGCACGCGTTTCAGGATGGAGCGATCGCACTGTTCCCAATAACTGCACTTTATCCGCAATTATATTCGGCGCTCTGCCACCATTAATTTTCCCGATACTCAATACTACAGGACGCAAGGGATTTTGTGTCCGGCTGATGGCTTGTTGCAGTGCAGTAATCACTTGGCAAGCAATCCAAATCGCATCAATCGCCTCATGGGGACGTGCCCCGTGTCCAGATTCTCCCATAATCAGAATCTCTAAATCATCAGCGGCGGCTGTCAAAGCCCCGTAACGCACCCCAATAGATCCTGCGGGTATAGAAGGGAAAACATGAACCCCTAATAAAGCTGAAACGTTTTCCATCGCTCCATCTTTCACCATCCAGCTTGCCCCTTGAGCAATTTCCTCAGCTGGCTGAAATAAAAACCGCACTTTTCCACCCAACTCCTCAGCCATTTGGGACAGCACCATTGCCGTTCCTAACCCCACAGTGGTGTGGACATCGTGACCGCAAGCGTGCATAATCCCATCTGCACGAGAGGCATATTCCAAATTAGTGCCTTCTTGAATTGGCAAGGCATCCATATCAGTACGAATTGCCAATAAACGGCCATTTTGGCTAGTGCCTTGGAGTTCTCCAACCACGCCTGTCTTACCAACTCCCTCTTGTACGTGTAGCCCACTGGAAGACAAAACACCAGCTACGAAGGCTGCTGTTTGGTACTCTTGACCGCTGAGTTCTGGGTGAGAGTGGATGTGGCGGCGAATTTCAATTAAGCGGGGCGCTAGTTTTGCTGCTAGGTCTTTTATATGGGTAAGCATCGATTCAATTAATCTATAGGCTTTTTTCCCATGATAAAGAACTGTTAATAAACAAAATGCTTTTGCTATACAAGGAGTGTTGAGAACAAGCAGAGGAGCAGGGGAGCAGCACTTCGACTACGCTCAGTGACCAGGGAGTAGAGGGGCAGGGGAGACAAAGAAGACAAGGGGGAATTATTGAACAAGTCTCTCCCTTATCTCCCCCCCTCTTCCTGGTCTACCTTGTCTCTTCTCGATTCCCAATGCCCCATGCCCCATGCCCCATACCCCATACCCCAGTTTATTTTGAGTAGCAGGTTGTACCTGGAGTATTTTCGGGTTTGTACTCGTTACATTCTCTGGGATTTTGACGCTCTAACGACCAGCCATAAGGCTTGTCGGAGGTGACGACACCATTATTTAAAGTTGTTAGTCGGTAGTTAGCACCCCGAAAATTAGTAAATTGCAATTTGGCATCTTTTAAGTTCGCTGCTTCTAAATTGGCACTGATGAAGCCGGCAAAAGACAGATCAGCATTTTCCAGGGATGCTGATTTTAAATTTGCTCCTGTTAAAGAAGCACCACTGAGATTCGCCGAATTCAGAATCGCACCTTCTAAATTTGCACCGGTGAGATCGGCATTCGTGAGATTAGCTTGAGATAATGTAGCGCTGCTCAAGTCAGCTCCTCGCAAATTTGCTCCAATTAGATTCAGCTTAGTTAGGTCAGCACCACTCAAATTACACCGAGGACAAGCACTTGTTGCCTTCAACTGATCCAAATCTAGCTGATTTAACGCAAGAGCCTGCTTTGCAAACCCTAAACAAGCTAACAGGACGACGGTGGCAACAATCTTAAGTTTCATATTTTTTACTGATATTTACAAAAATGACAAGTTACGAACATCACGTACTGTCATCCTTACATATACTGCTTCTCTAAGGAAGTACAGGGATGAAGCATTGATTAAGAAGCTGTAAAAATACTATAAATTCTAATAGTAAGACTACTCAAACAGAAATATAGGCTATAGAATCAAATCGTAAGGAACTATACCGAACCAATTATAGACTACCAAATATGTGATCCCCCTAGCTCGATAAAAATACGACTAGGGGGATCTTGTTTTTAGGCATTGGGAATTGATTATTAATTCTTCCCCTGCTCCCCTGCCCCCCTGCCCCCCTGCTCCCTGGTCACTGAGCGTAGTCGAAGTGCTGCCCCCCTGCTTTCTTCATCGCCATCCTAAAAGGCGCAGTCCAGGGACAATTAGGTAATAACTCACTCCTAACCAGAAGCTGATAAAGAAGCCTACAGAACCAAAAAAAGTCAGAGACAACTGTAAGTCTGACCAAGCTGGTTGATTGGTAAATTGGAAAATTGGAGGTGCTAACTTCAAAAGAATTAAAACTGCATAGGCGATCGCACTGCCAAAGGCTGCGAACACAGCGTACACTACATGATGGCTGCGAAGTCCTAAACTCAAGGTAAGTAGGCAAACTGCCACTAAAATCACTGCCACTAAGCCCTCGCCGCTATCTTTTGGGGTGATTAATTGCAAAATTAACCAGCCGAAGCCATAGCTAATCATGCCCATCAGGGAAGCCACTAAAAACCGCCGCCGTTGACCAAA
Organism: Nostoc sp. DedQUE12b; assembly: GCF_034530835.1. Classification (NCBI taxonomy): domain Bacteria; kingdom Bacillati; phylum Cyanobacteriota; class Cyanophyceae; order Nostocales; family Nostocaceae; genus Nostoc; species Nostoc sp. DedQUE12b. Next base: position 29,730 of record NZ_JAVRCI010000078.1, read on the forward strand.
ACACCCGGATACTGTCAGTCCCCATGCGGTTCCCCAGCCTGCGGCGACGAACACCAAAATATCTGCCCCGAAGACTGGTTGAGTATTTGGTACTAATTGGTTTAGCTGACGCCCAATCAATTCCACAACCTGAGGCCCCAAGCTGGTACGATAGGCCAAAATAAAACCAGCGATCGCACCAAAACAAGCGCCGATAGTACTTAGAATGATCGCCCAAATCGTCGCCAAACAAGCTCGGAAAATTTTAATGATTGTCTGAGCGATAAAAATAACGGTTTTGGTGACAGCTAGGCTAAAGTTAGCTAAAACTTGTTCAATAGCTTGTGTTATCAGTGTAAATCTCTGGAAAACTTGCGTTGAGGCAAGCTTAATTTTGTCTCGTAGTTGGGCAAATAATCCTGGCGGCGGTAATGGTTGAGAAATCTTCGCCAAACGTTTTTGAATTATAGCTGCATTTGCTGGACGCGATCGCACATCCTCCTGCACCATCTCATCCAGCAAATCTGCTAGTTGCGGGTTGACATTCACCACAGTTCGCCAGCGCAATTTACCCGTTTGCTGGTCTTCCAACTCTAGCGGATATTTGCCTGTTAGTAGTTCAATCACCGTTCGACCAAGAGCATAAAAATCGGCACTTGGCCCAACAATACCTCCAGTCACTTGCTCTGGTGGACTGTAGCCAGAAGAAAATAATCGCGTGGAACTAGACACAGAACGCAGCTTAGAGGCGCTAAATTGTTTCGCCCCGCCAAAATCAATTAGTACCAAGCGATCGCCCTCTATTTGCCCTTGAGACGGGGTTAAAGATGGCGAAGAACTGCCCAGCATTAAATTAGAAGGTTTGATATCCCGGTGAAGAATCTGACGCTTGTGTAATTCTTGTAAAATCTGCACAGCTTGGACAAACCAGTTTAAAACCAAACTCTCTGGACACCCTTGGGGAAACTTTTTTAATATCTCCTCTAAAGTTTGCCCATTGATCTTTTCCATTACCAGGCAAGGCAGTTGGTGCGGTTTGGGGTTAAACAGTTGTACCTGAAAATACCCTTCGGCATCGACTCTGGGGACACCTGGATGGTGCAAACTAGATAAAACCGCCGCTTCTTGGGTAAATAACTCCAGTGCCTTTGGTGAATCTTCTACCAACACCTTCAGCACTTTCTCTGTTTGAGTTTTTTCATCCCAAACTGTGTAGATTTGAGCAAATCCTCCCGATCCTAATGGCTGAAGTGGAACATAGCGGTCTAACAACTCTAGCGGTGCGCCACAGCTGTTGCAAAATTTGTTTCCCCAAGGCTGAGGATAAGGACGTTGACAATCAGGATTTAT
>NZ_JAVRCI010000079.1:0-30487 GCF_034530835.1 Nostoc sp. DedQUE12b
GCCCGTTGAGGGTGATGATTTCCTTCCCTGTAGCCGCATTCCATAGTTTCACGGTATTGTCAGTACTAGCAGAAGCGATGGTCTTGCCATCGGGGCTGAATGCTACGCTAAAGACCGTATCACTATGCCCATTGAGGGTGATGATTTCCTTCCCTGTAGCCGCATTCCAGAGTTTCACGGTATTGTCAGCACTAGCAGAAGCGATGGTCTTGCCATCGGGGCTGAATGCTACGCTAAAGACATCATTGCTATGCCCTTCCAAGCGATTCTGCTCTTGCAAATTGTAAATTGCTCGCTTGAGTGCTACTACAGCTTGCTGGTTAGCCGTTTGTTCTAAATTGATATTTTTAATTGGTTTACCTGAAATTTGTCTACCTGACTGTGTAGCTGCAATTAAAGCCTCAATTTGCCTGTTAGTCACTAGCGAAGCTTCAGAACTTTGAGCCAGAGCAATAGCGCTTTGTTGTGTTGCTTCCTTAGCTTTGTTTTGGGCGTTATACCATTGATAACCCGCAAGAATAGCTACCACACCTAACCCCAAACTAAACATAGTGACAACTCGATTTTGCCGCCGTGCTGCATCCAGCTTTTCCTGTTGGCGTTCTTTTTCTTCTCGCTCAAGGCGATTCCGCAGTTCTTGACTCTCCTGAATGTACTCCTGGGCTAACCCATTCAGCATTTGCCAATCGCCAAATCTAGCTAAATATACCTCTGCTACTGCCAATCTATCATCCTTTCTAAGAAACCCTGGCTTTTTCTCATTCCTCTCCCATTCTTGGGCTTCCCCTTCAATCTGTCGCTCAATGGCTATTCCCAACTTATATTCCTCTTTCCACTCCCGCAACATTTGCCAGTGGCGGATAAGGGCCTCGTGGACAACATCTAAAATGACATCCTGGGAATCTTGCTCATCCCTCTTTGTAATTAATCGTGCATCTTTATCGGCTAACTTCTCGCTCACCTGTTGCAAAAGTTCCAAAGAATGATGAGAATTAACCAACTCGCGTAAACGCACGCGCCGCCGTACATCTGTGGTTTCTCCCATTTGCGTTAATTCCAGAAAAATCCGCCGCGCCACAGTTTTTTCTGTTGCTGAAAGACTTTCATAAACTGCATCAGCACGTTTTTGTAGCGTTCCTTCAACCCCGCCTAAATCCTCATAAGTTTTCAAGTTGAGAACCTCATCGTCTTGATTTCTCGACTCACGCCACAATTCTGTCAACGTATATTGCAGCAAAGGCAAACTTCCGGGGTAATCCTCAACATCGTTAATTAGTTGCTGTTTTAACCTTCCCTCTATGCCTAATCCAACCCAATCAGCCGGTTTAGTAATCGCTTCTTCAATTTCCTCACGGCTTAAGTGTTCGACGTTGATGTAAGGTTTATTGATTCTGCCCGCAAATTTGGGATATTCTCGCCATCTCCCCCGAAAATCCGATCGCATCCCAATGAAAATATAAAGGTTATTTGTACAGTCAATTAATTCCCGCAAACAGTCAAAGAATTCTTGGCGCTGGCTGTCATCGCACATAGTAAAGCATTCTTCAAACTGGTCGATAATCAAGATGACTGGTGTGTTTAATGCTTTTAACTCCTCGCCGATGACATGGGTAAAATTACCCCTCCCCAACCCTCCCCCCTTCGACAAGCTCAGGGCATCGCTTGTAAAGGGGAGGGAGTTAGATTTTCCAGTTTCCCCCCTTTTTAAGGAGGGATTAAGGGAGTTAGATTTTCCGGTTTCCCCCCTTTCCAAGGGGGGATTAAGGGGGGTAATTTCACTTGTCTGTACACCATAGCTTTGCAAAGAAACTGCAAAAGCCTCCTGTAAACTGTTAACAGGAGATTCTTTCGGCGTAAACGGTGTAATATAAGTCCAGCGATCGCTCCCTGGAATCTCTTGTCCTAGCTTAAGTTGGTAAAGTAACCCAGCCCGTAACAAAGATGATTTCCCACTACCAGAAGCACCTAACACAGCAATGAGGCGATGCTTATCTCTTACCTGTTTAATCAACTGCCCAGTTAGCGCACTCCGCCCATAAAAAACCTCAGCATCTTCCTTTGTCTCGGTAAAATACGACAGGGAACGATAAGGACACTTATCCTGAAAGCTTTTTTGCGAAAACTTAGTTGTCAGCAGAATTGCCCGTGCAGAATTGGCAATTAACGGACGCTGGACTGTATTCGGCATTTGGCTGATAATGAAATCTGCCAATTTGTGGCTATTAATGATCCCATCTGCGTCATTTTCCGGGTTCAATCCTGCAAGTAACGCCTGCGTCAACAACCCCTGCGCGTGAGGAATTTCGACTCCAGTTTCGTAGGAACGGGTTGCAGTAATAAAACAGTAGTCTTTATCTGTAGGAATAAATTTTAACAATTCACCGCTATAGCAGCAATCTAGCCAAACAACGACTCGTTTAGCCTGACTTCTTTGCAACTGCTCACCCAACCAACTTAAAGGTATACCATAGATTCCTGCTTCAGGTAAAACATCACTAGTAGCTAAAAATACTTCTTCTTTGCCTGCTACAGTTTTGCACCACCCATGTCCTGAAAAGAAGAATAACGCTGTTTCTGGTGTGGGGTTAGGATCGGGAGGATTGAAAAGATTAGCGATCGCTTCTCTCAATTCTTGCATCTTTACCGCGCCTTGGCGGTCAATTCTACTTTCTCCCTTCTGGTTTAAAGTTATAGGTAAACACTGAGCGCGAAAAGGTCTATAACCGTATTGTTCTAATTGTTGGGCAATTTTCTCAGCATCCTCTGCTGCTGCTGTTAGCGGCTTTAGAGTGGTGTACTCTGGGTAATAATTAATTCCAATAACAAGAGCCGCCCATTCCGATGCCATTTTTCTTACCTGACTGACTCTGATAACTTTTTGGTTAAACTGTAGGCAAAATCTGTCTACAGCATTCGTTTAGGTTGTATGAAAAATCACTAGAATCCAGTGAAATAAACTAGATTGATTTACATAGTAAAAGGTATAATAAAAAACATTTTATTTAATAAATTATTCTTTTTAGAGATAGAAAATTAAAACTGAACATGAAATACATGGTGTAATTATCTCACTGAAATTACGTTTATACTAGTCGTAATGAGTTTGGTATAAAAACCTATGAATACAAAGGCTGACAATACTATCATCGCTTTTCTCTTGGCGTTTCAAGACTTAAAAACCGCCCTTGGAGAACAAGAAAAACAGAATTTAAAAGAAGTTGCCAAACAGTTAGACACCCAACCCAAAGCTTGGCAAGACTATATTAAAGGACGTTTATTAGAAATAATTACCCCTAATCCTGAGTTAAATCAGTCTTATCAATTCTATAAATCTCAATTAGATAATTTAGAAGAAATTCCTCATGATTTACTCCCGACTGAAGCAGAAATTAGTAGGTTCAATACTCTTGAAAATTATCCAATAACTAGAGGCTTTAAACCAAAATATGAAGCTACAGGTTACGAAAGCCAACTGAATAACGTTGTAGTCATTGTTGGCAGTTCTCCTCAACCAGAAGAAACAGTGAAACAAGTCAAATTTTTAGAAAAATGGAAACAATTTTTATCTCAATCCAATCAATCAAATTAGTTTTGCCCTTGTGATGAGCGATTTAATCTATCCGACACTCGATTTGTTTTTATATGTTTTAAAAACTTCTTTAAACACAACTGATGCAGAAATACAAAAAAACCAAGCAGCTTTTTTAGAACAATTACCCTCTAATACTAAATTTTACGATCCTGACATTGAAACCGAGTATTTAGAGATTACTCATCCTCCTCAAATTAACTTTGTTTCCCACAATAAAACTTTAGAAGGATACTATTATCCTGTTAGATTAAATGACACTTATGGGTTGCAAATTGATTGTTCTATTAATAATCAAATCGAAACTCAACCAGCCAAGTCTTTTGCAATCTTAAAAACTGAAATAGAACAAAAACTAAATAAAGAACTGGCAATAATTGGAAAAACCTGGTTTCTTTCTGGTTGGCTACCAGAAAACTCATCTCACACCCATGAGGATATTGCCAAAGATTGCTATTATGCTTTATTTAAAGATGCTTCTTGGCAACCAGACAAAGGTACTTTTTTAGATGGGAAAGTTTTTGAAGTAGGGCGATCAGGAAATATAAATCAGAGCCTAAAAAACGTAAATACTCCTCTAAATAGTACTGAAGATCATGTGATTATTGCTATTTATAATAATCGAGAGAGCGCAGAAAAAGCTGCGGAATTTTATAAAGATTGGATGGGTTTATTTTGTTATCGCAGCAAGATTTCGTGGGCTTATTGGCAAAGTCGTTTAGTCAAAGATTCTCTGCTTAATCATTATAAAAAAATAGAAGAAAATAGAAAAATTACCAACCAAAGTAACTATTGGCAGGAAAACCAAAAAATTCCCACTTCTCGCCAAATTTTAAATAATATTGATCGCATTCTCCAGCAATACACAATTGACTTACTCAACCTCACTTTTCAAAAACAAATTATTGAAATTAACTTATCTAATTATCAACTTCGCTTGGCTTTGATTAAAGAAAAAGCAGGTCAAAATAACCAGTTAGATTTTTTAGAAAAATTTAGCGAACTAGCCAACAAAAAATATTTACCACAAATTACCAAAGATATCGAAAATATGCAGCTTGGCTTGCAACTTCTAGAAGATACAATTAACGCTACTCGCAGTCGCATAGAAGTCGAAAAATCTGAACGAGAGCGTAACTTCCAAGAGCTTGTAGCTGTCGCTGGTGCTGGAATAGCAACCGTATCTCTGCTAAAAGACTCTGCAAAAGAGTGTGAAAATATTTTTAAGCAAGGCCACTCATTTTGCAAATACCCTTTCAGTTACAGTCTGATAATTGGAATCATTGTTGGTTTTATGGTTTGGTGGCTGAGAAAAAGATTGCGATAAGCGTTCGCGTTGGCGTTCGCGAAGCGTCTCCGACAGGAGAAGCGTCTCGTTGGCGCAGCCTCTCGTAGAGAAGAGAAGCTTAAGCCTTCTCCTTTGGAGACGCTAGCGCGAAACTTGTCGAATTTATTCCGCCGGGTGGTGAATTATACAGGGGTAGCAGCAGATTATTGCCGATCGCCTCATTCTCTGATTACTAATTTGCGATCGCAGTCGCACTCAGTACATCAATCATTTGTGAGTTCACTCTGCATTTTGTGAGAATTATTTGACTTGTAAAGAAGCAGTCACGGCAAGAAATTCTTGTATCATTTTTTGGATTAGCTCTCCTGCTGGTAGAGCCGAGGCTAATCCTGCTCCCTGTCCTGCCCACATACTGACAAAATCTGGACTTGATTGTTGTGCCGTAAAACCCGCCCTATAGACATCTGAGCCGGAAATGGCAGTACTTTTGCTGAACGCTGCGTCTTGAAATATACATAATTAATGTAAGGTTTTAAATTGCTTTGTAAACCCATATTTCAAACTTAGCTTCAGAGTAGAGATTAGTTTTTAAAGAGCCATAATGATTGATACAAAATTCTTCAAATTCATTTATTACTTGATTAAATATCTCATCTGATACTCGCCAACATAAACCATATGCTCGTGCTTTGAAAAAACTTAATAGCTCTTCAACCGTATTGCTAACTATCCATTCCTTTGCAACAAAATAATTTGATACATAACCTTTTCGCTGTAAATATCCTTCTATATCTATCTTTTCTATCGCTGTATTAATACTTGGCGATTTTTGCTTTGCTCCTTCATACTTAGATAATATATCTCGAAAAAATCCTTCAAATTCTCGTCTGGCTGGTGGGGTAATCCACTGACAATTGAGATAAAAGCCTCCAGATTTCAACACTCGAGCAACATTGTCTAAAAATACTTTCCAATTAGAGACAGTATGGATCATGTGGACAGTCAATACAACATCAAAGCTGTTGTCTAGAAAATCTAATTGTGAAGCATCACCATGAATCAGTTTCAGATTAGAAGGAGTGACATTTAATTTTTGACGGAATTGATCAAGCATTTCTTGAGAAGCATCAATTCCTGTCACCAAATAACCTCGTTTAACAAGAGGAATAACATTTAAACCTGTGCCAACACCTGGTTCTAAAAAAGAGGTTTCAGGCGTGGCACAAGTAAGTTTAAGAATAAAATCGGCGACTTCCTCTGCAACTGATTCTGTTAGCCAGCGTGTTTGGTCATAGATTTGTGCAATATAGTCATAGTAGTTTGATTTTTTCATATATATACGGTTTAGTCGAACTATACCTTTGCATTTAATTTCTTAGCTTTGTATTGTGGTAGGAATGTAAGTAATTGATATCAATAAAATTAGTTTTCAAACTAACTTTTCTCATCGACTCTATCTCTTCATCCTATTTTTTTGTGAAGGTATTGCTGAGTAAAATACCTTTACTCAGCACTCCCATAACACCGACAATCGGTTTAAACGGTGACTCTTGTACCGTCAAATTTAGTGAAGGTGAAGCCATTGAATATTTCGTTATAACCCAGTCTCTCATCCCTGAGCAGACTAATAGCAACCTCTTCTCCTAAAGCCAAAGCAGCGGAACCATCCGAACGCCAATGGATACCACCGTGACCGCGACCAATAGCATAATTAGTTGCCAGTTTATTCAACTCTCCACCCACTGTTAGTGGTGAACCACTGTAAGAAATTACTTTGGTAGGGTCATTGGGATCAGGCACTACTGGTGAGGGGATAACAAAGTTTTCATCAAAGAATGCTTTCAACAGTGTGACATTGACGCCAGCAATGGCAGCTGCACCACCTGGATAGGAGGAATGGGTTGGCGATGATTCTGGATATGCTTGGGGCAATAGATAGGTGCTAAAGGTGCTAAAGGTCTGAGCCAAAGCCTGAGAATTGAATATCTCAGAATTAATCGGATACTGAGTTTTATTGACAATATTGTTGTAGACTAGCCCCCCATAAGCTTCTGGGCGCAGAATGCGGTGTACATAATACTTCTGCCAGTATGATGCTCTAATCGCACGCGAAGTACCCAAGTTAAGCAAGGCTTGTAAATGTCCCACTGCAAAGGTTGCAGCTGAACCACTTTGAGTTCTCGAGTTGACGTAGGGATTGCCTGGATTCAAAGGAGTACCGATGCTACCAAGAATCAAGGAGGCTCCTAAGTATGTAGGGCCGCCAATATGAGCATACTCACCTAAATCCCGAACTGTGACTATGTAACGGTTTTTGGGGTCGTATTTTATGGATTTCCCGGAACTACCTCCATTCTGAACAGTCAACCATTCCTGAAAATTGAGTAGAAAGTCATTACCAGGAAGAGCAGTACGAATCAATGGCGAAACAGACTGAGTTCCCCAAGGAATAGTTAGCAACAAAAATTGTGAGAGATAGGGCCCATTTAGCACCCCTGGTGGAGTAACATATCTTGTACTTGAACCGGAACCGACGTAGTTGACACTACCACGAAATAAAGTTTGAGGGGTGACACGCTCATTTTGTTTTGGCCCTCGAAACGCCGAAAGCTTGTTGAGGTCTTCGACGGCTGCCAAGACTTTTGGGTTATCAGTATTATTTTGCAGCTTAGAAAGAGGTACATCTCGAAGTAAAGCTTGCCAGTAGAGTTCAACTGCTTCAGCAGCGCGTTCTGCACTAGCTAGAGATGGTGGTGGCGGTACAGCTATTTGTGCTGCATTGATCCCTTCTAGGCTAATTGCTAGGGGCCCTTGAGGATTGACCAGCTTTCTGGTACCACCCAAAATGATATTTTCAAAATCATTCGGGTTTAGCGTTGTCAGTGCTTTGCTCAAAGAGTCGTAAGCTTCCAGGTTGACTTCGCCTAGCTCGTTATGTGGTAGTGCCCTACTGTCAGAGCCGATTTTGTTGGGATAACGCTCCTCATCACCGTTGGTCGGATGGGCCGGAATCGGAATATTTCGTTCACGTGTCGCTGCTTCAACACGTACTCGATAGGCTTTATCAACAAACCTCCTGTAGTCGAAGGGTCGATTATACCGCCTGTTGACAGCTTGGGCTTGTACAACATCTCCAACACCTCCTCCGTTCTTTGAGGAGAAAGTTGAACCTAAAACTCCTGTAACAACGCTAGCGGCACTAAACAAACCAGCGCGACCGAGAAATGAGCGTCTGCTGGCGTGACTACCAAAGAAACGTTTGCTAGCTACACGGGGTTGTTTCAGTTTATCTATTTCGCTATTAGCCTGAGTATCTTGCTCGGAACCTTGATGAGAATTTGGATCTACTTGCATGAGATGTTCTCCACTGGAAAAAAATAATCCAAAAATTTAGTCATAAGTGAATACATGAGAATCTGAAAACTAGAACAACTAGCCTAGAGAAACAGGGTAATCTAACGAGATTTGGGATGATATCTGGGGTTACTTTACTGGAAGGTAACTTGCATAGGAGTGATATCAAGTTTGGTTAAACACTTAATAAAATATCTGTAGGTTGGGTTGAAGAACGTAGAATCAAATGCGAACAGGGCCTCGTAGATAAAGGGCTTCTCACAGGGGAACCCTACATTTGATCCTTGCTCATGTAGGGTTTTACTGCCGTTTAACTCAACCTACATTGATAGATTTTATTAGAAGTAATCACCCAAACTTGATATATTCTCCTGACAGTCATACCAGCACTGAATGCCGACACTATACCTTCATTGCATGGCTGTTATAGTTTTGTAGTTGTAATCAGTCTGATCGGATGTTGCCGGGATTAAAGCACAGCTAAAACCACCGCTTGCTTCCAATCAAGCTCTATAATCCTGTAAACCTATCGATTTGCCGTATTTTCTAGATATTAAATCAGACTTTCTCACAATCGGTGATAAAAATCAAGAGGTTTTTACAATAAACTTAGTAAGAGTGTGAAAGCCCAGAGAAACAGGCGCACGGGGTCGTATTCTCTGCTTGAGACTGTGGATAAAAGGCGACGCGGTGGGTTTTGATCAAGTATCAAAGGCGGTTGTTGTTGGAAGGTTGAGTTGAGAGAACTAGGCGTAGCCCTCCGTAGACATCGCTTCCAGACAACATCCCCTACAAACTGATTTAGCCTTTATTGGATTGGGTAATTAAGCCCAACTCTGCATAGATTGGATGCACTATTTTTCTTATTTTGGGCAGTTGTCTACTAAAGAAATATGCTCCTAAAATACAACAAGCACCGCCAAATAATAAAGAATTATCAACACCAAAGTAACCTGCCAATGCTCCAAAAAATAAATTACCAAAAGGCAATATTCCTAAAAAACCAGTTGTAAATATACTAGTTACTCTACCTCTTTTATCTTCATCAAGAAGAATTGATTGCATAAAGTTACTGATTGAAGCCAAGGTTAGAGTATTATTCATGCCGATGATAAACATGAGTAGTAGACAAATCTCTAAATTTGTTGAGCGAGAAAATACTATTAAACCTAAACCTAAAAGTGCAGCAGAGATTGCTATAATTTTTCCCAGTCCCATAACATTTTTTCTAGAGATGAGATAAATACCTGAAACTATGGAACCAAAAGCCGATGCTGTCATCAAAAAACCCATAGTTTCAGCGTTACCCTTTAGGACTTCTTGAGTAAAAATCGGTACTAGATTGACATGAGTCATTCCCATAAAACAAATAGTAACTTGTAATATCAATAAATATTTAATCGGTAAAAATTCGTATGCATAAACAAACCCTTCTTTAAGATTTTTCCACATTTGGGGTTTTTGAGCTAAGGAATTATTGATAACTGGGTTGACTTTGATAGTTAAGATTGCAGATACAAATGGTAAATAGCTGATACTATCTACTAAAAAACAGGAAGCTGCACCAGACCTGGCAATCAGTAAACCCCCAATCATCGGGCTAACAAACTTCGCTGTATTAATCAAGAATGAATGCGAAGCCATTGCACTATAAGTATCTGATTTTTTATCCAAAAGTCTGGGAATAATGACCTGGCGTGCTGGTAAATCGAAAGCTTTTACAATTCCCTGAATCGTGCCTATGGCAATAATCCATGCGACGTTGATATTATTGCTAAGAGTTAAAAAGGTTAAGATAGAGGATAGTAGAATAGATACTAGCTGAGTACTTAATAGAACATATCGTAAGTTCCAGCGATCTAACAATACTCCTACCAAGGGTGTAATAATTAAGCCCATAGCTTGATTTGTAAATCCAGCCACCCCAACCAATACAGCCGAATTAGTTAGTTGATAAACTAGCCATACCAAAGCAATTTGAGTCATCCAAGACCCAAAAAAAGATAAGCTTTGTCCAATAACGAAACAAGAAAAATTTACAGATTTAAGTGCAGGTGGAAGTTCAACAAAAAACTTTTGCTTGGGTTTTTGAGCTTTTACTCTATTACTTGGTATCATCAGTTTTTGCCTATTTTAAAATTATTGCAACCCTGTTTAAGGTTTTTATCCTTCGTTCGTTGTTAGGACTTACGCACAAGAGATCCTTTAACCCTCTTTTTTCACTTTTAGAGAATGCAATAACCCAAAGGTTTATCGGGCTTTAGCTCTCAGTTTTTGTCTATAAGTTTTACTTTCTATTAAAAAATAAAAACTCAAAGCTTGATTCAATCTAATTCTTAGAATCTGGATTCGATTATTGTTTAGTGGGAAAAGGCTAAGGGGTAAACGGTAAAGGTATGAAATTTTCCCTTACCCTTTAACCTTTAACCTTTCCCCAACATCTTGCAAAAGTTACTTTTGCAAGATGTCTATAGTACTTTTTCCTTTAAGCTATTACCCTTGAATTAAGATAATTTGCACGAATGAAAACATTGCTAGAGACATTGCATTTCAACGTCTCTACTAATTTTTTTGATGAAGTTTTAGTAGACTTGCATATCATCAGCCTTGAAATAGTATTAGTAAAGCTTAATGTTAGCAAAACAGAAACTTTGTATGCTTAATATTAAAGCAAAAAAATAGCAGCAGTATGAACAGAATGCATATCATACCATGTTTGGTCGAATAGCCACAACCCCTACCGCTAAACAGCAAGGGTTTGAGGTGGTTGATGCTCAATTAAACCCAGTTGACATCACAGCCAAGCGCGATCATATTGAATAGGCCAGAGTTTATCGTGTCCCAGTTGTTTAGCTGCCAGATGTGGCCAGTAAGGATTGCGGAGTAGTTCACGTCCTAACAGCACTATATCAGCGACTTCTGTACGAATAATCTCGTCAGCTTGTTCAGGGGATGTAATTAAACCCACGGCTCCCGTATGAATATTAGCTTCGCGGCGGATGCGTTCAGCAAACTGAGTCTGATAACCAGGTTTAATTGGGATATGAACACCCGGTATGATACCGCCTGATGAATTGTCGATGAGATCAACTCCTAAAGACTTGAGTTTGTCGCTTAAAACAATACTTTGCTCAATGTCCCAGCCATTGTCTGCCCAATCAGTGGCGGAGATGCGTACCCAAAGTGGATGTGTTTGAGGCCAAACCTCTCGGACTGCTTGAATTACTTCTCTGAGCAGACGAGTCCGGTTTTCAAAGCTGCCACCATAATCATCTTGACGGTGGTTAGAAAGGGGCGAAAGAAATTGGTGCAGTAGATAACCGTGAGCAGCATGGATTTCCACTACCTTGAAACCAGCTTCTAGAGAACGTTTAGCAGCTTGAGCAAAGGCGTCAATAATTTCTTGAATTCCCTCAAGACTGAGGGCTTCTGGAACTGGGCTATCTTTGCTAAAAGCGATCGCACTACTCGAAACTAAGGGACGCCAACCTTCCTGAGATTCATCTAGTGCTTTCCCTCCCTTACTCGGTTTGGCAGTGCTAGCTTTTCTACCTGCATGAGCAAGTTGAATACCTGCAACAGCACCAAAGTTATGGATCAATGCCACAGTCTTGGCTAAAGTTTCGATATGTGAATCTGACCAAATTCCCAAATCTTGCGGGCTAATGCGCCCACGCGGCTCCACAGCTGCTGCTTCTGTGAACACTATACCTGCACCGCCAACTGCGCGAGAAGCTAGATGAATAACGTGCCAATCATTAGCATATCCATTTGTACTGGAATATTGACACATCGGTGAAACGGCGATGCGGTTGCGAAAAACAACTTCACGAATTTTGAATGGTTCAAACAGATGTGCCATTAATATTGATTCCTTCTCTTGCTAGATAAAAGAAATTGGGAAGGGATTTGCAGCATGAATTCGATTTTGCATTATTTTGCATTAATTAAATAGAGAAGTCAAAATTTAGAATGCAATCAGTCGGGAATTTAAACCCACCACTTTATAATCTTCCAGCAAATTCAAACTTTGCTGGGAGACTTAAACCCTTACTCTCAGCACCTAATTTATCGCCGTAGATATCACAGTAGTTCTTGAGTAGGGTAGTATTCCTCTAGCCTCCTGCCCTACGCAAGAACTGCCTCTTTTGTTACATATTTGTTGAATGACTAAAGTCATCATAGAGATTTGGATCAATAGATTGATTGTCAGGTTTTTGAGACTGCAATTCCCAGATATCGCGTTTTCCCAGTTCTTGATCCACTAATAACTGTAGATGATCTGGTAATTTAGTTGTTTGCCAAATTGACCAAATTTCTTCACCAAATAATTCTTTTTCAATTTTTCCAGAAAACATAATTTCACCTCCGCGAACGTTCAATTTTAAGTTTAGTAACTCCTCATTTAGGAAAGAAAAAGTAACAAAATTGTCATTCTTCATTCTTTCGCTATTTTTAAAATACAGGTACTATTTGCCCTGAATACTGCTTGTTAAGAAAATCTCCAAGTTGTGCATCGTTAAGTAACTTTTTATTACGGATATTGTCGATGTGATTGCGTCCTGTGAGGGCAATAATCCGTTGAAAAAAGGCGATCGCATGAGCATCATCACTAATTTTTATACTCAGAATTAAATGTAAATCAGAGTCAGGAATTAACAAAATTGCCTTACTAGCAGCTTGCAGAATAGACTTCTTGCATAAATCAAATATCCTCACCCTAACCCGGATTTCTGACCACATCTCTTAAAACCTTGTGCAGGGGAGCAGAGGAGAGTTCTTGTACAAGTTCTCTCCCCTATGCTCCTCTGTTTGTCTGCACCTTTGACCTCAAGCTTGTGAGAAATGCGGGCTAAATCCCTGTGCCAAGCTGGGGAGATTACGCATCAAGCGCATATAATTATGAGCTTGTTGTAGCGCGCCGATTAGAATCAGTACCAGAAGGTACTGTTGTTCCACTCGTACCGCAGTAGCCTTTATCTACGAGTACCACTCTTACCCCTTGACCAGTTTATTGGCTAAACCACCTAATTTTATGCTAAACTCCATTATGTTGATTGGTTTACCGTATTATCATATTTATGAGATTTGCATAGATTGCCCTAAAAAACAAGAGGCTATTAAAATTTATTGATATTACTCTTTAATAAAATGCGATCTGTGGTGAAAACTTTTTCAAAAAAGTAAAGGACAAGAACTATACTTGTCCTCAATAGCTAAAATAACAAGTTCTGCGTCGAATAGGAGTTAGATGAGACAGGGCAAAACTTTTAGCTTAACAAGCCTGCTAAGTAAGTAGGTGCTAAAAAACACAACTAAATTAAGAAGGGTAAAGGTTAAGGGTAAAAGGGAAAAACCTTTACCCTTTAACCTTTTCCCTTTACCCATACAAAACTTTGTATAGTTCGGTTTAATTGTGCCAACCTACTTATGCATATTATAGTTATGTAAACTACGTATTAGACTTTGGACAAAAAAGTGTTCGCGTATAGTTTACGCGAACAAAACTAATAATTAATCTTGCTGATAGTTTCTGCACAAAAGAATTGAGCAACGAGATGATCTACAATCTCGTTGCTCAATTAAAACTTAACGAAATAAGTATTTGTTGGTAATTTTTGGGCAGTTCCTACATTTGTGGCCAAGTCATTTATTTTATTATCTGTTTTGATAACTGCAAACTTATCAGTAAATAGCAGCACTTCACCATTTCCTGGTGTTACCCAAGCGTGGCGAGTCATTAGGTTTTTGGAGACAACTAAAAGAGACGCATCTCCACGGTAAGGCGAGATAGGTTTACCCATGAAGGTTTGATTATCTCTATTGGCGATCGCATAAGCAGCAGAGGAACCCACAAAAATTTTACTGCCATCTGAGTAAATAGTTTTAGGGAAATTGCTACCGCCGTCTCCCATCCCCGCAGTTGTAGGCCTTCTTGGAACACTTAACTGTCCACGCTCGACAGTAAAATTAGTCAGATTAACAGTTCCTATATATACCTTTGTTTCGTCACGAGTCTGTGCAGCATTGGTGTAAGTATCTGTAGTGATCAAAGTCTTTGTTAATAAGTCTTTGCCATTCCACCTGTAGATTGAGTTACCCCCATAAACTGAGCCGAGGATATAAAGCTTATCTTCAAAAATATGTAATCGGTTAAGTCTTGTGTCTGCCATGTCGTGGGCAAGATCGGCAGAATTGTAGCCCCAAAGCTTGCCTTGGTTATTTCCTGCTAAATTTGCCAAAGCAAATATTTTCGCTCCGTCGAAAACCATCCGGTAAAGAAAAGCTATCTGGACAGGAATACCTAACCTTTTTTGTTGCTGGTAGCCACTAGTGTAGAGATACCCGTTTTTATACTCAAAATCCATTACCTCAGTTACGCCATAGCTCTGTTTGGCTTTAAAGTTGAGGTTTTGGTCATAAATTGATAGAGTATTCGCAGACTGGTAAATAATCCAATTTTGCAAAAATTTTACCCGTGTCTTTGAATTAGCTGTATTGCTAACTATTTTTTGCCTAGTTCCGTCACTTTTTATTTTTACTAGTCCTGTTGGAACAGCTAAGACATAAGTTTTGCCGTCAATTGCTACAATGTCACGAGCATCGTAATTAGAGTTTGGGATTAGTTTTTTCGTCCCATTAGCTTCTACTTCCCATACACCTTCAGTATTGATGACCGCAACTTTGCTGCCGTTAGTGCAAGCTGCTCTTGGCGAAGAGATATTAAGATATGTAGCTAAAGCGGGGGTAGAATAATCAAACATTGTACAGTTCAGATAAAGTGTACTGAAAAATATTGGCGCTCAATTAAGAAAAGAATTTTGGGGATTTTTGAGCGTTTTTAACCTAAACTCGTCTTCAAAAATGCAGAAAATATTGGCTACGGTAAACTCAAACTCAAAGGTTGAGTAATCCGCAAAATATGCATATCTGCAAACATCGGTAAAATTAGAATTGAGTTGTTTGTGGTTATGTCGTAGCGATAACCTGTTAATTGGGGGAAAGTAACTTCAATTAATTTGCCTCTCTGCCTGCTTTCTAATTCGACAAATACTTCACCGAGACTTTCTGTCCCAGCTCACCCATCTCCTTTAACATCCCCTCAATCTTTTGCATAGCTAGAGATGAAGGCTTGGCATGTCCTTTCTCCCAACGGTTTACCGTCGAATAAGTTATACCTAAAGATGTTGTAAACTGTTCTTGGGTAAGACCAGTTATGCCACGAAGTTCACGGATGAGCTTTCCAACTTCCGGTTGCTTGATTAGCAAAGGTTTCTTAATGGTCATTTAGCTCAGAACGCACCTGTTAATCTGGCGAGTGATATGTGTTCCGCTACATCCTATTGGGGCTAATGCTGAATTGATAGGCGAAAATATACTAGAATTTTTATACTTTCTTGATTTTATAACTAAGTGATTACACCTCCGTAGATACGGTATTTCCTAATGAGACTTTTAAGGAATCAATTACATAACGAAATAAGCATCCTGTTGTCAAGAAGTATTTAAAATGAATATCTAATAAATAAAAAGCTGCGTAAATCTTTTGAGATTTTAGGTATTAAACTCAGATTTATGTATACACAAGTCCTAAAATCCTTGCTTGGTAAGATACAAGCTTTAGTAGGCAAGGTTTTGAACTGAGCAAGCTGTAGTTAGGTATTTTCGTAAAATTGGGATGTTCCCAATATTTCAGCTATTACCATTGTGAAAATGGGTATTTTACTAAATTGCTGTTGAAGTATCTGGAGTCATGAGAAACTTCTTGTCCAATCCAGGTTGGTAATTCAAATTGCTGATTTTCATCACTGAGTTCAACTTCTGCTAATATCAGTCCTTTATTAACACCATCAAACTCATCTATTTCCCAAATCAAACCACCCGACTCTATTTTATATCTGGTTTTTTCTATAAAGGGACGTTGACATAATGTCTCAAGTATTTCTTGAGCATCTTTAACAGGAATAGGATATTCAAACTCTAATCTCGAATATTTAATATTGGGGCCTTTAATAGTCAAATAACTTTTTTCCCCTACTATACGTACACGTATAGTTGCTTTATCTTCTGTAGCAATGTATCCTTGACGATATACACTACCTTCAGCTAATCCTCTCCAGCCATCTCCTGCCACTAAATATTTACGCTCTATTTCTTTCGCCATTTTATTTACCAAATTATTTGCTTTTTTATATCACAAATAATATAGCAATCCTAAATATCTTCACAAAAATGTTTGCAATTATTACAAATCAGAGTGAAGTTTTTGAAATATTGATATTAATAGCGATCGCTTCTAATGTAGTACGATAGTTTACATCCTGATGACGATTTGATGCTGTCTGCACTAAACAATTCCAACTAGCAGTAAATTCACAATTTGTATCCCATTTATTTCAAGGTGAAGTGAATTGAAAAGACTGTTAATCCTCCATAGCCATGTTCAATCACTAGCACTCAATTTAAACATTTGTTATATATAAGAACTTACCAAATTTTCTTGTTTAATTTGTTCTTTTGCTAAAGCCAATGCTTGATGAGCATTTTTAAACTTTGTTTCATCTGTAAATTTATGCTCAAAATTCTTTAAATAAGCTTCTAAATACCGAATACGTAAGTGTGGATCGACCGGATTCTGAAGAAACGGGAGGTCAGCTTCAACCATAAACCGGATAGCTAATAAGGGGATGGGGCTACGAAGTGGACGAAAGTTTGGGTTGTGCAGACCAGGACTTTCATTACGTTTATGAAATTCTCCTATCATCAGTCCTGACTCAACAAACAAAGGTTTAAGTTTTTGTTGGACACTATCTATTACTTTAGAAGCATCTTCTATATGGATGTCAGGAAAAATAAGTAAAAAAGCTTTATTAATTGCTAATTCCTGCTCTTTAGCAGCTATTTGCAGAAATATATCTCGATACTGTCCAACAATCTCTTCTAATTGTTCTGGATACAAATCTTTTGTGTGAATAACTGCTAGACGAATACTATTTGATTTGAGAGAGTAAGGTACAAAGGGGCAAACTGCGCCGGGTCTACCTAAGTTAGGATGAGACCTTCCTAAAAAGTTTTTCACCCACTCCATAATTTCAATTAAGGCAGAAAGGTCTTCATGTTGCTGGAGTTGTTCGATTTCACGAGTTGTATAGAGTTGCATAAGCTTGAGTGAAATAGAATAATTGTCTAATTTTGAATTCCAAATTAGTTTCACCTTGTAAAACTAATTATTTCAGTAAATAAAACAAGCCCTTTGTTGTTTATTTTTGCTTAATCTGTAGTTTGCAGAAGACAACAATTTTTTATCATTTTGTTTTTTAAACTTAAAGTAATTTACGTCAATACATACACAAATATATTTCGTATCAAATAACTTGTTTTCATTTGATTTGGAAATTAGTTTGTAATATCTTATCTACAGGACTAATCTTTGAATATTGAAACACGTGTAGGGCGTGCTACACTTTGCTAACACACCCTACAATTGCTTGACAGATTTTTTCAAAAACAATTGACGATTTCTATAGTATACGTATGTATTATCATTATTCGGCATCTGCTCCTAGTTTTTTATACTCTTAAGCTTCTGTTATTTTTATGAACACATTATAAATTTTATGTGTAAATAGTTATTTTTACTGTGAAAATTTGGTGTAGATTTAACAGCAACTTTAGGGCTACTATCAAGGTAATATACTTGTAGTAAGTAAAAAGTTTACACAGAATTAGTATAGAGCTAATTTTATAAGCTTTATATTACTGACAGCGCATTACAAATTAATAAAGTACACTCTCCCAAATAGATTGGGGAGGATGCTTGATAGGGTGGGTGGGGTAGTTAATCCACTTAGATGAAAAGTACTATATTCTCGATTGGTCGATCTCAAATTCAGGTATTTGTAGCGAATATCAGTATTTTAGGCTTTATTTTGTCTAAAAATAAAAATGTTGGGATAGTTTAGAATAAGCGGCGACTTCTACCGTTCCCTATATTATTCTTAAGTAAGCTACTCACAAAATTAAATATTTTAGGACTTACGGTACTATACCAATTAACCATAATATGCATTCAGTGAAATTATATTTCAGGTGCTGATTGCAATCGCGATTTTGTCGCATATTTATTGTTCTGGGTGTTAGACATAGCTAAAAAGCCCAAAATTAGTATAGTTAATATGTATGATACGTAAGCCCTATATTTGTTTAATTGGAAGTCTTTTATTTCTCAACAAATTCTTTCACCACTGCCATAGCATCAGGAGGAATCTGCGTAATTAGACGAAATGGAAAGGCGGCAGTTGAAGCAAACTGAGCATAATCTGGTGTCAGGAAGATAGCATAGTTTTTAGCTTCTGGAGTCATCTGGAAAGCAAAGGCCAAGGCTATAGCTTTAACGTACTTGCGAACATCTGCTGCTTGTTCGCCGACAACTTCACCGCCACTAATGGGTGTATTTGGTTGTCCGATCTGATCTAATGTGGTGCTGGGGTCTTTTACACTGAGATGAGTACCCCCGATTATACCAGCTAGTGATTTTGGGGATGGAATTTTGTCAAATCCTACAATCTGTTCAGTTAAAGCTGGGGTAGTTTTATCGGCGGAACCTGCTAACACTATGGTAGGAACTTGTATCTTAGTTAACCCAGTTTCGCCAAAAATTAGAGAAGTTGTCGGATTGAGAGCGATCGCTTGTTTGATTCTGGGATCTCGTAGTTGATAGCTATTTTCTGGTAGTTCTTGAGCGATGCACTGCATATTTTCTCCCAAACTCAAGATAGTCAGGTTCTTTTTACAGCGTTGTTTGAGACGTTCTAGTTGTAACTCGGCTCCAGCAAGTGCTAAAGCTGTACCACCACCAAAAGAATAGCCAACAACCATCGCGTTTGTAGCTGCAAGTTTCCCTTGCAGGGGATGATTAGCTGTTTGGTTGAGTTTTGCTAATTCGTCGAGGACAAAACTAATATCTTGAGGGCGATTTAAAAACTCTTGAGGCTTCATGACTCTGGTTTTGCCTTGTAATGCTAAATCAATATTTGCCGCATTACTACCGGGATGTTCTAAAGCTGCTACTACATAACCGTGGGATGCTAAATGTTCTGCTAAGTAACGCAAGTCCGTGCGGACTGACGCGAAACCGTGAGAAAAGACAATTACGGGTTTGTCGGGAGTTGCAGCAGTTGACCAGTAAATATCAACTGGAATTTTGCGGTCGCGCTTTTGATCGTTCAGACTTAAATTGAGTATTTTTACTTGGGCGCTTCCTGGTTGGCTGGGATCAAAAGGGAAAGCAATCTGCGGTGTTCTCGAATGTGCTGTTATGGGGTCGAGTTGGGGAGCGATCGCTAACATGAATTGCTGGGTACGCCAAAAAGCGGTATTTAAATTCCCTGCAACAACGAAAGCCTTTGGCAAATCAATTTCTAAGCGTTTACTGGGATAAGCAGCAATAAAACTCAGTATAGAAAGACCTTGCGGTGCAGTAGAACCTAATACCAAGCCTGCTCTCAATGCTTGTACCCCAGCGTTGTCCTTTCGGGCTAAGGCTGTAGCAAAGTCATTGAGAATAGTTGTACCAATCTGGGTATTAATTAACTTATCAAGTGTGACAACATTCATCGGTATATTCATACCCAGCGCCCCCAAGAAGAAGCGGCGTTGTTCTTCAGACAAAGACTGTAAACTCCCAGGCAATTTTCCTGTTTTTACAGCCTTTTGCAACTCAGTAACAGAGATGGATTCTGTAAATAAACCAAAACGCACAACAACTGTGTCAGCTGCAATAGCCGAAGTATTTGCCCCCAGCTGTGTAAGTGCGATGCCTACGGCGGGCAAAGCCAACGCGCTAAATAAACCTGCAACTGTCTTAAGACTTCTCAAAATTTTTCCCATAAACTTTTATACCAACTGTTACTTACGGGAATATAACGGATATTTGTGTATTTGACTACCCTAATAATTGATTAGAAATAAAAGTAAATTTTTTCTTAACTTGATGGCGATGTCTACGATGGTCACTGACTTGTACTGAGCGCAGCCGTTGGCACAGGGTCTCGTAGAGAAGTGCGGGCTAGCCTATGCTTTAATCTCCTCAAAGCATTTGCTGATGCAAACACAGCCATATTACAAGCATAACAAACGAATTGTAGAATTCATCATAGCTAAAAATTTGAGCATAAATCAGTGTTAACAGCCACAAAAGCTCGATTGTTTCTCAGCTAGGTTTAATACTGTAACGGAGCTACTAGAACAGGGAAAGCAATGCCTGCGGCGGTAAACTACGCATCTACAATCTGCAATTTTTTTTGACAGCAAAATTTAACCGACTGCTTAATGTTTTGTCTTTGCTCTTTAAAACGTTTTGCAGAAGTGTATGCAGGTGAATAGTTTGACTGCTGTAGCTGCACGATCGTTACTCATCAAATTCCCCCAGCCGCATCAACAATTTTTCTTGGCTTTATGCGTCGCAGACTACCCTATATTTTAATTTTTCTGCTTTCTTTGAGTATTATTACACTGTGGTGGCCTGTGAATGATTCTGATTGCAATTTTGAGGCTTTTATCGCATCAAAAACTACAAAATTCCAAGTACATGCTACTAAGGTTAGTGTTCAACCGTGGCGTGGTCGTCACCATGTATATGGAATATTTAGGATTCCTAATGAATACAAACAAGCTCCATTTTTTGTGTTAACAGTCCAAGGTGCTGGTAGTTACTGTTCAAAACAATTTGGTCATAAACAAAACTTTGATGATATCTTTGCTGAACCAGGAACTTATCTGGTAAAGAAGGCTATTAGAACTCGAAAAACTCTGCGGCTCATTCTTCAAGGTTTATATTCTCAGGTCAATGATAAAAATAATTGGACGTTGACTTTCCCTGAACCAAAAGCTAGTCAAAATAATTCGTAATTCGTAATTCGTAGTTACAATTAGTGTGGGCTTTAACCTACCACTGTCTTGTTTGCCACTAAATTTGCATATTTAGTGGGGGTTTGTACCCTCTTTAATTACGAATTAGTAATTATTTGGTCAAGATAATTCATAAGTTAGCTTGGTGGTTGAGTTTCCAAAATCTGGTTTTTCTCTAATAAAGCACTAGTCGCATTAACTACAATTTGTGCTGCCCCGGTGAAGAACGATCGCTCGATCGTCGCTGGCACATCGCTAGGTTTATGATAGTGCGGAGTGCGTAAATTTGCGGTATCTGTCACCAGCACAGCACCCACACCCTGATACCAAAACGGTGCATGATCGCTGCGTAGGGTGTCTGGTGTCAGTAAACCTTTAAAAGGAATTGGTAGTGTTAGGACTGCTGGCATTGATTCCTGTTTATTCAGGGCGGTTGAGGAGATATTTTGTGAGT
Organism: Nostoc sp. DedQUE12b; assembly: GCF_034530835.1. Taxonomy (NCBI): domain Bacteria; kingdom Bacillati; phylum Cyanobacteriota; class Cyanophyceae; order Nostocales; family Nostocaceae; genus Nostoc; species Nostoc sp. DedQUE12b. The sequence goes on from NZ_JAVRCI010000079.1 coordinate 21,595, forward strand.
TTTGAAAGGCATTTAAGAAAGGTAAATGCTCTGTATCACCCACTACCACTAAAAAATCGCCCTTGTCGCTAGGTGGCGTAACAGGCAATCCGGTAGGGTATTTCTGACATCCAGAAGTGTAACAAGCGTAACCTACCATATCCATAACGATCGCTCCGCCTAAATTTTGCAAGCGTGCTGTCTTACTCACAAAAGCCTGACTACCCAAAAGTCCTGCTTCCTCTTGGTCAAAAAAAGCTAGCTGTAACGTTCGTGGCGTAGAACGAGAACCGAGCAACCGAGCGACTTCCAGCACTACGGCTACACCACTGGCATTATCATCGGCACCAGGGGAAGAGGCAACAGTATCGTAATGCGCTGCTACAAGAATTGCTTTCGCGGCTTTGTTAGTTCCTGGACGTTCGGCAAAAATATTCACACCGTCAGAGAACTTTTCTAACTTAGGTTTCCAGCCAGCTTTTTTCAGTTCAGTTGTAATATAAGTGCGAGTAAGCGATCGCTCTTTTGTGGTGTAGCGCTGAAAATTCAACTTTTGGATATGGTTTAACAGCTTCTCAGTAGACACTTGGAGAGTAATATCAACTTCCCTTGATGGCTGTGAATCGAGTGTTTCCACCGGAATCCGCTCAACAATTGTCGGTGAAGGACGCTGTTCAAAAAACGTGCTACCTCTGCTACCCAACACGGCAACTGCCATCACCACCAACAGCATCAGCCAAATCCATTTTCTCATCTGATTTATCCTTGGCTTCCTGACTTAGGGTAGCGCAAATCTAAAGTATGATTAATGCGACCATAGAATTCTGTACTAGCTGCAATTTAAACTGAAAACCTGTAGAAAAAGGAACTATAAGCTGTTGTACGAAATCAAAAAGCTATTCAAGTGTATTAATTCTCTTAGAATTACTTAAATGTATTGGGTAAATAGATTGATCTTCTATTACAGCTTTAACTGCCTCAGATTCAGCTAAGGCATTGACACCAGCGACTGTAATTTCAACTGGAATAGAACCCAACAAGTCAGGATGTTCGGTCAGCGATCGCCCCTCAAAGTTTTGGATAATTCCACTAATGTTTCCTAAAGCTTGTTTTGCCGACTCGCGTATGGCTTTGATTGCATCTTGGCGCTCACTACGCGATTGACGCTTGTTGATCAAGCTTTGATCATCTTGAACGCGAAGTAAGACTATTACACGGACTTTTTGTTGAGGTTCAAGATTTGTCAACCGAGCTGCAAACTCAGGGCTAACTTTCTTTGGATTGGGTGCATCGTGCCTATGCATCATGCTTATCCCCAGTTATATTAAGGTGAGGGCGTTCAATGCTTCAACAGGCTGAATTAATCCATTTCCCCAGCGATTACAAGGTCGGAGCGCAGAACCGTTTGGATGATAAGCGGTTTCTTTCAGTACTCTTATTATATCGGTTGCGGGTGCGGTTGGGTTTGCTGCCATTAATAGAGCAGCGACACCTGCAACATGAGGAGTTGCCATTGAAGTACCATCCATAAAATTGTACTCATAAGTACCGTCGGGGCCTTTGGTGGGAGGAATACATGAGTAAATTTGAGAACCAGGGGCAACAATATCAGGTTTAGTCACCAAATTATTTGGTTGCCCAGGAAAAACAAGACTCGCACCACTGCTAAAGAAGCTGACATCAATATCACTAGGCTCAATCTTTTCCACTGCACCTACAGAGAAAGCATTGTAAGCATTACCAGGGGAACTACTATTACCGTGATTTTCGTTACCAATGGCTACCACAGGCAGAATGCCATACTGATTGAGCAAGATTTCTAGAATTTCGGCAAACAGAGGCTCATAGTAGTTTAAGCCTAGAGACATATTAATAATATCTGCCCCTTTTTCAATTGCCCAAGCAATTCCTTCCATTAAAGTTCGCAAAGTAGCATCGCCAATTAGTACACCTGCAACAAACAGATTTGCTTGGGGAGCAACGCCAATAGAAATACCTTCTGCGGTTTGACCACCTGCGATCGTTCCACAAACGTGAGTACCATGTTGCCCACAATCAAAGGCTGGCTCTGACTTGATGCGTCTTCCTAGTGGGTCAATAACAATAAAATCTTTGACACGATCTTTGAGGGCTGAATGAGCAGCATAAACCCCTGTGTCAAGGACTGCAATATTAATATCCTGACCTTTCGTTTTTTGCCACAGTTGAGGAATTTCAAGTTGTTTTAAACCCCAAGTCAGATTATCTTGGTTTTCCTGCTCAATCAGTGCTGAATATTCAACTTTTTGAGGTCGGATGAGGTGAATTTTTTGATTAGGAAGAACAGCAACAACACCAGGTTGTGCTGCTAAAGTTTTAAGGGTTTTGCGAGTAACTTCGATAGTGGCTACAGGCAGTGTACCAGTACCAATAGAGGAGATTTTTAGCGGTTGCTTTGTGTAACCCAAGTCACGGCTAGCTTCTTGGTAGTTGGCGATTACCTTTTGTTCAACGGCTTTTTGAATTTGTGCTTGTTCTTTTACTTCATCTAATCGTCGTTTTAGTTCTCGTAAGCGACCACGTAATGGTAAACCTTCAATTGGTGGTGCTTGGTAGATAACAATTGCATCTCGTTTATCATCTTCGCTAGTGTCGGCAAGAAATTGCTCAAAGGCAGGGGATATTTTTGACTCAGTACTCAAGATAATTTACCTCTTTCTAGGTTTAGGTTTATTAGTTTGGGTTTTAACGGATGCAGACTTACGAGATGTTTTTTCTTGAGGTTTCACGCCTTCAAGTAAGTTTGCCCAATTGTTTAAGGCTTTTATGGCTCTCTCACGAATCGGTATTGGCTCTTTTTCCATCTTGACACTCTTGAGATGGGTAGCCAGTTTTCTTGCTAATAATGCAAACTCCTGATTTGTTTCGGGATTCTGAAGAGTCGATAGTTCTGTTAGTCCTCTTCCCCGAAGACTTTCAAATGCATGTAAAGTACTCCATGAAAGATTTTCTGAATTACACAATACACTTATGACTATGCGAAAAACTGCCGCAAAACCTTCTGCAACTTGTCTCTTGGCAAAATCACGATATAATAGCCCTATGAAAGCAATCTCTGCCTGAGAATAATAAACTTGACTATTCCTGAAAGCAGGGCCAACTGAAATGTATAAATCCGTAATTTTTGCCATCTCAGCTAATATTTCATCAGGTGCATATTTATGTAGAAGATGAATTATTTCTGAGAGTTGAAATGGATTCTTATTTTGCCATGTTTGTAACTTTTCTAACAGAAAATTTATATTTACTATTGTTGAATTTAAAGATAAGAATTTGTGAGATTCACTGAGTCTAATGTTGCTTCTAATGCAACCAGCAAGCGAATTGGCAATAGGTGCAACTTCCTCCAGTGGAAATCGATTCAATAATGCTGTTTCAAAGGAACCTGGCGCGCTCGCTACTCGTTCTAATACTCGCCGACGCAAATCTTTATCTTGGGCTAGCTCTGAACCTCCTGAGAGATAAGCTTCTGTCAGCACCTCAGATAGAGACTCTGTATCTGCCTGGGTTATCAATTGTTCAATTAAATCACGTACAGCAGGAGTAGTTGCTAGACCAGAGTACAGAGCGATGACCTCTTTCCAACGACCATCATCATGCTCTTGCACTAACTGCTCTTTATCGACACCAAGTCGATTACCTTCATGGACTGCCCTTGCTGCTAAATATTCCTGAAACGTAAGATGGGCAAAACCAAAAATACCTGGGCGACGTTCCAGCAATAACCCAGTGCGATAGCGAATATGTTCCAGCAGTCTAACAGCCCGTTCTGAATCTCCCAAAACTGTTGCAAAAATTTCTTGTACCTGAACTGCATCATACTCAGCCCGATCCTCTGCCTGCATTGCCAGAGCTACTTCACGGCATGTGCGGAGCTTTTCGTCAAAACCAAACTCAGAATGAATTCCGCGCCGCTGATCCCAATTATGGAGCAATCCCTCAACACAAAGCCGATACAGCAGAGCGCGGTCTTCTGGCAGACTACCTCCTTCAAAGTAATTAACCAGGCAAATAGCCGAAAGCATCAGAGGGTTACGAGCCAGATTGCGAATATAAGGATGGTCTTGAAAATTCTCAACAATCCGGTTTCCATCTCCCTCACCTTCCCGCCGTGCTTCTGCTTCAGACTCATTCCTAGCTAAACGTATAGCAGTACACCAGTGACGGGTATACTCTTGGATTTGAGATTCATTAAAATCCAACAAATTACACTCGATGAATTTCTGCTGGTGAAGTAGACCAGGAGGATAGCCCACAGGACGAGAGGAAATCAGATAGTGACACTTTGGATATCTTTTTAACAAATCAAATAACCAGGGAATCAAGTATTTATCCCACAGTTCTGGTTCTGTTTCATCCAAACCATCCAGCATAAACAAGACACGGCCCGCCTGCATCTGTCGCTCAATCCAACCATCCGGCATTAAATCAGCTCGGTCTTTACTGGCTGTTGCCTTTTCAATTAAGGCTGCCCCTCTAGGTAGATTCTGCAAATCGAGTTGCCGCACTCGCAGCAGTAGTGGAATTGCTTGCTGATCCCCCAAGATAAACTTTTCTTCAACTGAAGCTAGTTTGACTTGCAACCACTCGAAAAAAGTAGATTTTCCTGCACCCGGCAAACCAACGATTACATTACGATCTGAACATTTCACCTGCTCAAGGGCAGTAGGTGGTAATTTCTCCTCTGGTTCTTCTCCTTTTGTTCTTTGCTGGAGCATTTCATCATGATTATTGCGCTCTCCATAAAGCCGACGTGCTGCTGCTAAATTCATCAAAGATGCTGAAGCATCAGCTTCTGCACCATCTTCATCTTGAGAAAGTTCTTGCACCACTACACGAGGCATGACAAATAACTCACGCAAGTCCACATCTAAATTGGTGGTCATTCGGACTGTTCCCGCTTCAACCCTATGGAACCGTTGCAGCAGATAGTCACGGTACTGAAGTTCATAACTCTCATCGGCTCCAGCTTGCCCTGACTTACCCTGAGCATCAATTTGGTTACTGATTTCATTCAGTTTGTTGACTACTCTCCCAGGTAACTCAAAGGTGCTGGAGAAGTTAAGCTTTTGCCACTCTGCCATGACTGGCCCAACTAGCATTAATACCTGCACTACGGTGTAAAGTGCCAAACGATAGACAGGCCCATGTGTCTGCTGAACTGTCTGCGGACAAGGCAGACGACTGAGGACATTTTCAACAATTTCCTCAGTGGTGACGTTAGGATTGGCAATGTTCTCCAATTCGAGTAACTCACCTATTGCTGCAAAGCCTCTCAAAATTTCCTCAACAGTTGCTTCACTCAATTTTTGGTTCAGAAAAAAACGAGTTAAAGACGACGATGCTGCATCTGCCGCAGCCTCAACCTGACGAATCACAGGCTTCAGCCTTCTTAGCTCAGATATTCGTCCACGGAAAGGCTCAGAGAATATGAGATCAAAAAGCGTAGCATAAAAGTCTAAAACCTGATCGTCGACTGAGGATGGCATACTGAGTTTTTAGTTTATCTTGCTAAGTTGCCTAAAGAATATTGTGGCATGGAGCCAAAGTAAGCGCGATAAATCGCCGTCTCTACGAAAGACTGATTATTGTCCGTTCGCTCATTTTTTGACATTTGCTCGAATTTAATAAAACCTATATCTGATAAAAGTTTCAACTTTTGTAGACAATTTTTATCTCTCTTTTTATTTGAAATTTATAGTTCAAATGAACTACTAAGTGGCGATGTCTACGACTGGCTACGCCTACGCTATTCTGGGAAAGGCTGAAACACCAATTCTGTCATCAGTAATTTAAAAAGTCAGAGCGAAATAAGTGAACGGACAGTGATTATTGTAGAGACGGCGACTGATCGCGTCTCTTGCTTTAACTGACGCCTAACATTTGTCTTTTAACAAGAGCATGGCCAGATTGCACATCAAACCAGTGAATATCTTCAGGGGGCAATGCTAATGTAATATCCTCGTTACTCCAATTTTGGTCTGTTGGCAACAAAGCACGTACCGTAATCGCTCCGGTTTGTGAACCCTCAACCTTGACACTGACCAAATAGTGCATACCCAAGTTTTCCACTAAAAACACTTTCCCTTGAATAGTCTGGGTATCACCTGGTTGAGCTATGCGGACATTTTCGGGGCGGATTCCCAAAACAATTTGCGGTGGTACAGTTGGTATATCTGGAAGAAGCACTTGGAAGTTACCCAAGAGCGCATATTGTCCCTTACAAGGCAGAGTTAGCAAATTCATTTGCGGACTACCAACAAATCCAGCTACAAATAGATTAGCGGGATGGTTATAGATGCGGTCAGGTGGGTCAAGTTGCTGGACATAGCCATCGTTGAGCAAGGCAACTTTGGTGGAGAGCGTCATCGCTTCGGTTTGGTCGTGGGTGACGTAAACAACTGGCACTTTTTGGGCGGCAAAAATTTGCTTAATATCAGCTCGGACTCTTTCCCGCAATAGTGCATCCAGGTTACTTAAAGGTTCATCCAGCAGGTAGACATCGGCATTACGCACCAAAGCACGACCAACAGCAACCCGTTGCCGTTGACCTCCAGACATTTGGCCAGGCTTGCGGTTCATTAACTCTGCTAATCCTAAAACTTCTGCCACTTCTGCCACTCGCTGTTTAATTTCTGTCGGTGGTACTTTTTTCAGCTTGAGTCCAGAAGCGAGGTTTTCGTACACCGTCATGTGGGGATAGAGTGCATAGCTTTGAAATACCATTGCAATATTGCGATCGGCTGCTCGCTTATAGGTGACATCCACTTCCCCGATTTCGATCTGACCGCGAGTCGGTTCTTCAAGACCCGCAATCATCCGTAGGACGGTGGATTTGCCACAGCCAGAAGGACCAAGTAAAGTGAGAAACTCATGGTTATCTACAGTTAAACTAACGTCTTTGACAGGGACGACTTTAGGACTGTAGGTTTTATTCAAGTTTTTAAGTTCGAGTTTAGCCATTTTTCATTTTGTCATTTGTCATTGGTCATTTGTCATTGGTCATTTGTCATTTGTCATTGGTCAGAAATTATTATTCTCCCCTCTGCTTCCCCTGCTCCCCTGCTCCCCTGCTCCCCCTTATCCCTTGACAGCACCAGCGGTAAGACCTTGGACAATCCGGCGCTGAAAAAACAAAACTAGTAAAATCAGGGGTAATGTCCCGATGACAGTTGCAGCAGCGATCGGGCCATAGGGAATTTCATATATTGTCGCACCACCCAACTGAGCCGCAGCAACGGGAATTGTCTTCAACTCTTCACGCGTCATAAACGTGAGAGCAAAAATAAACTCGTTCCAAGCAAAAATAAAGGTAAGGATTCCAGTAGTCACCAAGGCGGGAAGGGTCATGGGTAGAACGATTTGCCACAGTAGTTGGAAAGTGTTATAGCCATCGACCCTAGCCGAATCTTCCAAGTCTTTTGGTAATTGTTCAAAAAAGCTTTTAAGTACTAAAATTGTTAGCGGCAAATTGATCGCAGTATAGGGTATAATTAGCGCCAGATAATTATTGCCCAATTTCAGCGCTTGGATAATTTCTAATAATCCTAAGAACAAGAGAATTCCAGGAAATAAGGTAACAATTAAAATGCTGGCGAGGATAACTTTTTCACCCCAAGGGCGTAACCGTGCCAGAGCATAAGCCGCAGGTGCGCCGATCGCTAAAGCTACAACAGTAGAAGTAATCGACACAAAAGCACTATTAAAGATGTAGCGCCAAAATGGACGACGAGTGAATAACTCAATGTAGTGATTGAAAGTAAAGCGTGTAGGGAAATAGACAGTAGGAACGGCTGCAATATCGTCATTTACTTTAAACGAGGTCAGCAATTGCCATAGAGCTGGTGCTAGGCTAAATAGCACTATTAATACAACTATGATGAACAGCAAGATTTTTTTCAGAGAAAACTTGGTTCCCCCTGTTCGTTCTGGAGTCGTTGGAACTGCTTGGGGAGTTACACTCATGGCTTAAATGGCTCCTGATGTTTTGGCACGGTATTTGTTAAGTAAGAAACTAGCGATCGCCACCGCCGCAATTAATATTAAGAATGTCACTACTACTAGGGCTGCTCCATAACCAAAATCTAAGTAGCGCATCACCGTGGAGTAAATGTACAATGACACCACTTCCGTAGCGCCACCAGGGCCACCCCCGGTCATCACAGCAACCAAGTCAAAAATTCCGAAAGCTTGAGCAAATCGAAATAGCACTGAAATTAATATCTGCGGCAGCAGCAATGGCAGGGTAATATTACGGAAACTTTGCCAAGCAGTTGCCCCATCAACCGAGTAAGCTTCATAGAGGTCTTGTGATATCGACTGCAACCCAGCTAGCAACAGGATACTGATAAACGGCGTAGTTTTCCAAACATCAGCAAAAACCAGTGCTATCATCGCCAGCGTTGGCTCTCCTAACCAATTAATCCCAGTCTTAATCAGCCCCAAGCGCAGCAGAATATCGTTCACAACCCCAAACTGGTCGTTAAAAATCCAAGACCACGCTAGACCAATCAAAGCAGTAGGCAAAGCCCAAGGGATAATGGCAGTTGTACGCACTATGCCTCGCCCAACAAACGCCTGATTGAGAACAAGGGCAATCCCCAGTCCTAGCAGTAATTCTGAGATGACCGATGCTGTTGTGAATACGGTTGTCGCCCACAAACTCTGCCAAAAACGACCATCCCCCGCCATCCGCACATAATTCTCCAAACCAGAGAATACAGGTTGTAACTCTGTTCCCAAATTTCTAGTAAATACGCTTAACCAAAATGCTCGTAAAATCGGGTAGGCAAATACAAACAACAACAGCAGCAATGCGGGTGTTAATAAAATCCAGGCTGTCTGTTGTTCTCGATTTCTAAGTGTATGTAAATTT
>NZ_JAVRCI010000080.1:0-29748 GCF_034530835.1 Nostoc sp. DedQUE12b
TCTTTGATATTCGCGGACGAGTCTTTGATATTCGCGGACGAGTCTTTGATATTCGCGGACGAGTCTTTGATATTCGTGGACGAGTCTTTGATATTCGCGGACGAGTCTTTGATATTCGTGAACAACTATAAAAACTAGACTTCTTGCAAAAGTCGGGGTAAAGGGGAAGGTGGGGCCCCCTCTGGGGATAAGGGGCGGGGGAAAAGGGTAAAAAAACTCAAAATCCTTTCCCTTTAACATGCACCCTTTTCCCTAAGAGTGCAAAAATATATTTTTGCAAGAGGTCTACTCTACTTGCTCCAATACCCAATGCCCCATGCCCAATACCTATTAAATTTTAGGCGAATCGAGGGCATTTAATAATAGCAGTGACCACGGCAGTTTAATATCAGGTATGAGCCATGAGTACTTTCTCAGTATAGGCAATGCAGCCGGTAGTACAAAACGCAGAGAGCGTAATGATGCAGGCTGATCGCCATTTTCATCTACAAGATTATATTTTTTAGCTAATTCGGCAACAATCTGCACGCGTCCTGTACGGCGGATTATATTTGGCTCACCAGCAAGTGCAGCGATCGCTCGTCCAGTAAATAAGGGAGTTTCCCAGTTGTAGCGATCGCTTAAAAATGAGAAATTATTGTCAGTAGCATTAGTTTGATTCATTTCCGAAGCAAAACTGGAAAAAAGCTCAGTACCAACAATACCCGGCCAAATTGAAACAGAAGTGACGTTATGGGGCTTTAACTCAACAGCCATATTAGCAGCTAGGCGATCGCAAGCTGCTTTACCAACACCATAAACTGTATTAAATAGATAAAACACACTACCCCACGAGGAAATGGTGCAAATGAGTCCAGACTTACGCTTAGTCATCATCCGAGCCGCAAAAACACTTGCAACATAGTGGCTGCGAAGACCAACATTGTTGCTAGCATCCCAAAGACTTGGTTCAGAATCCCAAAAAGGCTGTCCCTGAGCGTCTTTTAATGCCTGAACTCCTGAGTAAGCATTATTTACCAGTAAATCGAGTTGGCCATTTTGCTCATCTTGAATGCGATCGAAAAGCAAACGCACCTGCTCATCGTCGCTGTGGTCTACTTGGACGGGAATGCATACACCACCGACTTCCTCAATGGCTGATTTCGTTTCACTAAGGCTTCCTGAAACCCCATCACTGGAGGAGTTGTTGAGGCTGCGACCCGTAATGTATATAGTTGCACCTGCTTCACCAAGGCCAATGGCAATTCCCCTACCAATTCCCCGCGTAGCACCAGTTACTAAAGCCACTTTACCTTCAAGATGTTTCATGAGCGCTCATTTCTAATCTTTTAGCGTTAAATATTGATTATTACAATATTCTTTCGTCGCTGTGACTGAAACAACTTCTACTTCTATCGGTTTTTCTTGAGTTCCGTCAATCAGAAACTCACTAGCTCCTTCACGAGGTTTTTTTGGATTTCCCCAATCATAGGTGTAACCTAAACCTGTCCAAGGATAATGTTCTTGGTTAGCAATTGCATAAGAAGTTGTATATATCTCTTGCAAAATTGGATAACTAGCAGGAATCGGAATCTCAAAAACATTACAACTAGAATCATTAATTTCTGGATCGACACATGGTCTACTTAAATCTTCAGCTTTCACCCACATTTCTACAAAATGCGTCTTATTTGAATTTCTATTTAAAATTAAGCCTAAATACTGCTGTAACCTCAGAGAAAGCATAATATTACCGGGAATATTTATACCGATTCCCTTACAATTTTGACAAAATTCTTTAACTTGAGGAACAGCTGTTAACCAAGTCCGTGCTTCTATGCTTTTTTTTGTACCTACTTTCCAATCCTCAGTTGGGTTTTTGACATATTTCCAACTCGCCATCAGATATTCAATTTTGCCGTTATTTTCTCTCCACTTTATTTGAGGATTAGTTTTTGACAATGGCCAAAGGTTTTTTACTACTTTATGTTCACTCGGTCTTTTTGCATCCTCAATCGCTGCATCTAACTGCCTTTTCAGAGCGTTATAACTTTCTGGTTTATTTTTCTCCAGATACTCATTGACATTCGGGTTAGTTTCTGACTGTGCTAATAAATCCTTTCTCAGGTTTGATGTACTCTGTATGGGAATTTCTCTAGCCAGCAAACTGGAATATCCGACTGCCAAAAATGCACCTATCAAGCCTAAAAATACTTGAGTATTTAATTTTTTCATTAAAATAATCCTGTGGATTTCCAATAATAGGGTGAATGTTCCAGCCCATGTAATATATGGGTTAAATTCAAAGATTGAATCTGATTTTATATTTATGTTTGGCTGAGATAATATTGTGCTTAATATTTTTAATTAACTCTATCCGTATAAAAATAAATATCTATGAGCTAGTAGTACTCTGTCAATACTAAATTGATTGATAAGCAGTTGGTAGTAAGGACTTTAGTCCTTAAAGGCTATTTATAAAGTAAATATAAAGGTGGTGGGTTAAGGGAAATCGCAAAGATAGGGTACTTTGAAGACAGTGTATGTACATAGAATAGACCTCTTACAAAAATATATTTTTGCACTCTTAGGGAAAAGGAAAAAGGTTAAAGGGAAAGGATTTTGAGTTTCTTTACCCTTTTCCCCTGCCCCTTATCCCCAGAGGGGGCCCCACCTTCCCCTTTACCCCGACAAATGCCAAGAAGTCTAATATGCTTCCTGGAGATTTCCCACCCAGTTCAACAGTTTACAGATACTGGCTCAATCAGTATCATCGTCTCAGCAAGGATTACAAACGCCTTTGTGAAATGAGTAAGGCTACTATATATGTCGTTATGGCTCGCATTATCCTACATCGTCTAGCCGCTTAAAAATTTACTGTATAAATGGTCTCTCATTCTCACTATTCCCTAAGATAGATTTTTTCCTCGTAAAACGTAATAAACCATTTAGGATTTGTATTCAACTCTGAATAGTCAAAACTATTACAACGAACAAGAAATTACTGTGACTTAAAATCATGAGTATAATAACTGCCGAATCGATATGATTGATGGCACTTACAATGAGTCAAGAAAGATAGATTGTATTAAAGCAGATAGGGATTTTAACCAAATGGGTCGTCATTAGACTCAATGTATTTGCATGAAGATTACTTCTGATAACTAGAGGAAAATTTTTCTTATTTTCAATGTTTAAAGTTAAATTAAAAACCTATCCAAATAATTAAAAATTAACGTTATGTCCAATACACCTAAGAAACCAGCCCCGAATTCTTCTAATACACCAGACCCAAGTTCTTCCAATACACCAGACCAAAATTCTTCTAATACACCAGACCCAAGTTATTCTAATACATCAGACCCAAATACTTCTAATACATCAGACCCGAATACTTCTAAGCAAAGTAATGTTTTTTATAACTTATTTAATAGTATTTTTCCTAACTCTCCTTATTTTAAGTTTATAAATAGTACATTTTTTGCACATTTTTTAAGTAATCATCCTTTTATTGCTAATTCATTAATATTTTTGATTGTATTCTTAACTAGTGGAAATTTGTATCAAAATTTTATAATCAATAGAATTTCCGATTCTACTTATCAAAATAAAATATGTCAAGAAACCATAAAACTGATAGAAGAAGAATTAGAAACAAAGAAAAAATCAGGTACTGTAACTGGTTCTTATAAAGCATTCGAGGATAGTAAGAATGTGAATTTGTTACCATTTAGTTGTGAATACTCAATAGAAGATGAAAATAAAAATATATCTAAAAGGGAAATTTATTTGAGATATACGCCTGTTTTTGGTGAATACATTAATGAAGAGTACAATAAAAAAGGTGCTGATAAAAAAATGGAAATGAACGAAGTATGTAAACACAGTACTATAGTAGTGCAAATGGAAAAATATGCTAAAAATAACTCTCTTTTTGACAAGAGTAAAGGAGATACTATAAAACCAGGAAGGGCTGAAATTTTAACAAACAAACCACATGCTTATCCAGTACATCGATGGGTTTGTCATTTTTCAGTTTCAAAAAAAACCAAAGAAGTTAAACCTTCTTTAGGAGGTGGTAACGATTATATGATTGACCTCAATTTAGAACCATATTGCCGAATAAAAGCTTCTGAAGATAATAATAAGTTTACAGTACCTCACTATCGTGATTATGATAATCCTTATTCTTTCTATTGTACAAATCCTTTTTCGAGTTTTGATTCTGAATGATTTTATGTAAACAAGGGAGCGACTAGACCAAAAACATCGATGTAGAAATGTGCTTTTATATGTTTAGTTTTTATTAGGAAATAAGATGCGTTTGCTCTGGTAGTCGGACACAGGCATCACAACAGACAAATAGAGTGGTTTATTACCGCCGACCTGTACTATTATTTTTTACTCAGCACTTCTTTTTCCGGCTGACATATATATCTGCGATAGGAAGCGATCGCAGTTGAGCCAGAGGTCATACAATAACCGTATAATTACTTATAAACTACAGCATTTTTCAGATAAATCGACTATATCTTACGGATACAGCAATGCTCATTAGTGTGCCCTTGCAAAATCTTACAACGCAACACTAACAATCAATCCTCTACGGAAAACATTGTTTTTTCGTTTCTATGAGGGGTCTGACCCTCTATTTATCATCTGTATCCACCAAGGGGAAGGGGTTTTGCTCAAGCCATGCTTGTTGGTAATCAGCTTGAGCGTTTATTCACAGGATGACGCTGGCTAAACAAGCGATTAAACTATGGATAATGTCAAGCAATTGTTGCTTTTAACACCACTTACATAAATTTAATCTCATTGTTAAATCTAAAACCTCATTCTGTTATATAAAATACCAGTTATGTCAGCGTATCAAGGAAGTTGTGGGGAGACCACCGATTTGATTATTGGTGTTCACAACCAAGAAAACCTCGAATTACCAGCAAAATCTGCTCCTGTGGGTGCTCTTGCCACAAGACAAGGAACTTTTTCTACGTTTCTTGCTCCCCTGACTCAGGATACTTTTAAACAGGTCGTTAAGGATGTCGAGCAAAAATTACAGATTGTTCATCAAACCCTATCAATGCTTGATTCTCAAGGGTTTGAAACCATTCTGCAAGAAATGTTGCATTCGATTACCTTGAAAACCGGGGAATTACTGGGGGCAGACCGGACGACGATATTTTTATTGGATGAAGAAAAACAAGAACTTTGGTCAATTCTAGCTGAGGGTGAGGGCGGTCGCTCTTTAGAAATTCGCATCCCCGCTAATAAAGGTATTGGTGGTGAAGTCGCCACTTTTAAAGAAGTTATTAATATTCCCTTTGATTTTTATAACGATCCGCGATCGCATTTTGCCCAAGAGCAAGAAAAGAGAACTGGCTATCGCACCTACACCATGTTAGCTTTGCCACTCTTAAATGAACATGGGCAATTAGTTGCAGTAGTACAATTACTGAATAAATTAAAATCTGTAAATAATCACGACGCTCCACTTGCAGAGCGCATTGATACCAAAGGTTTTACTTCTGCCGACGAACAATTATTTCAAGAATTTGCCCCTTCGATTCGCCTGATTTTAGAGTCTTCGCGCTCTTTTTATGTAGCCACCCAAAAACAAAGAGCAGTGGCGGCGTTGATGAAGGCAATCAAGTCTCTCTCTCAAAGCAGTCTCGACTTAGAAGACACCCTCAAACGGGTAATGGATGAAGCCAAGGAACTGATGAATGCCGATCGCAGTACACTATGGTTAATAGATCGCGATCGCGATGAATTGTGGACGAAAATCACTCAGGATGATGGTTCAACAAAAGAGTTACGAGTCCCTGTAGGTAAAGGCTTTGCTGGGATAGTAGCGGCTTCTGGCAAGAAACTGAATATTGGCTTTGATTTGTACTACGATCCTGACTCAGAAACAGCCCAAAAACTAGACCAGCAAAATGGTTATCGCACCTGTAGCTTGCTTTGTATGCCAGTATTTAATGCCGATCAACAACTGATTGGCGTTACCCAACTCGTAAATAAAAAGAAATCCGGGGATTTTCCCCCTTATAATCCAGCTGATTGGCCCAAAGCTCCCGACTGCTTCCAAGCTAGCTTTGACCGCAACGATGAAGAGTTCATGGAAGCTTTTAATATTCAAGCGGGAGTCGCGCTGCAAAATGCTCAGTTGTTTGCCACAGTCAAGCAACAAGAACAAATGCAACGGGATATTCTGCGTAGTCTTTCCAATGGAGTGGTTTCCACTGATAAAACTGGGTTAATTATCGCCGCCAATGAAAGCGCCCAACGTTTGCTAGGACTGGGAGTAGATGACCGTTTAGAAGGTAAATTAGTTAATGATGTCATTGGCATCAAAGAAGGCGACTTTAGCAAGTGGTATCAGGATGCTTTACATGCAGTTGACTTAAAAGGTCGCCAGCAATATTACCCCGATCGCACACTTCTTAGCACTGGTACAGAACAACATAGTATTAATTTATCGATTAACACTATTGCCGATGCTAGCGACCAAGAGCAAGTCCGTGGGGCGCTGGTGGTGATGGAAGATATTAGTGATGAAAAGCGGCTCAAGAGTACGATGTACCGCTACATGACCCAGGAATTAGCCGAAGAATTGCTGAAATTAGATGACGCTAAACTCGGAGGCGATCGCAAAGAAGTTTCGATTTTGTTTTCCGATATTCGCGGTTACACCACATTAACAGAAAACTTGGAAGCAGAAGAAGTGGTGAGTATGCTCAATGAATATTTTGAATCAATGGTGGAGGCAGTCTTTAAACATAAAGGCACTCTTGACAAATATATCGGCGATGCCATCATGGCTGTATTTGGTTCTCCTCTACCATTAGAAGAACACGCTTGGATGGCAGTACAAACATCCTTAGAAATGCGCGATCGCTTGCACGAATTTAATCAACGTCGCCATATAGATGATAAGCCCAGAATTAAAATTGGCATTGGCATTAACTCAGATACCGTGATTAGTGGGAATATTGGCTCTAGTAAACGGATGGAATTTACCGCCATTGGTGATGGCGTTAATCTTGGCTCCCGATTAGAAAGTGTTAGTAAACAGTATGGTTGCGATATTATTATTAGCCATAACACTTTTAAACCTTGCCAAGATAATATTTGGGCTAGGGAACTAGATTACATTCGTGTCAAAGGTAGAAACGAACCAGTAGCCATATACGAATTACTGGGTTTGCGTTCCAATCCAATTGAAAGCGAAAAATTGCAAGTGATTGAGCATTATCACAAAGGACGCGAATATTACCTCAAACGCGATTTTAACCGTGCTAGAGCTGAATTTGCCCTAGTTTTGGCAGCAGACAGCCAGGACAAAGCTGCTATGTTACATCTGTTGCGTTGTCAGCATTGGTTACAATCACCCCCAACAGAATCAGATTGGGATGAAGGAGTCTGGACATTTCAGGAAAAATAACCCTACCAACTTTTCGGTTAATCACTTACAATATGTCATTGCGAGTGGAACAGAGTGGAACGTTCGCAAAGCGTCTCTAAGAGTTGCAATCACTTCGGATGCGATTACTTTACTCCGCGATCGCTGCGATCGTAATGACAAATGACAAGTATTTAGCTGGACATGATATAAGCTGTTTACGGACGCGCTTGCTTCCGTTATGGATGGAAGAAACAAGTCAAATCTTCTTTCCTTCTGCCTCCTGCCTTATTTATTAGGAGAGAATGACTAATTAAATTTAACTCACTCAGATAATATTCTATAACTATAATGATAGGGAAGCAGATAATATTCAACCTTAAATATCTAAAATAATAGGCTGTTTAAATGGATTGACTTGCTATATTAGGAAATTAAACAATATGTTGAAAAATAACTTTTAGTAAATCTCCTTGTTTAAAAGGCTTAGTTAAATAGCCTGATGCTCTCACCATCTTAGCTTTAGCTCTATCTAGAAATCCTACTTTTTCTGACACCATAATTACAGGTGTATTTTTAAAATATGAGTGTTTACGCAGCAAAGAGCAGAGTTCATATCCATCGAGATTAGGCATTGATATATCCAACAAAATTATGTCGGGTTTTATCCGGATAATCTGCATTAGAGCTTTTAAGGAATCAGTGACTCCGATAACAGAAAAAGTCTGCTCATCTAAATAACTTTTAATAGCATTCAATACCGTAGGACTGTCATCAATACACAAGATTGTGTAGATTTTTCTGTCAGCAGGCGGTTGGATTATTTGCTGACCTCTGTGTTCATGGGTATTAATCGAGTAGGTTGCTGGTTTAGATCCGTGTATTTTAGGCAACTTTGGCGTAGTTTTGGCTTTAGATTGTAGCTCATTTATTTGGAAAAATTGTGAGGTATGTGATTGATAATTTGGTGAAGTTTGACGATAAACCGCTTCTCTTTCAGAGACGCTAACGCGAACATTTCGGGGCGTTAAACACCGTTCAACTAATAAACGAACATTTAGATGACAAAACTTTGGCATATCATCTAGAAAGCTCTCAGGAATAAATTCATAACTTCCCTCCTCTAAATTCAGAAATGACTCTATAACTTCTAGCGCCAATTGCTCTATCAGCATTGCTGCTTGAGAAGAACTAATATATTTCTGATTAACTAACCAACAAATCGCCAGATAATCTGGGTTCGGTATTGCCTGATTTTCAATACCAGTTTCAAATATCGCCCGCAACTGGTCTTTGATTCCGTCAGGGAGAGTAGAAATTTGCTGACTCAAGCGTTGCAAATTTCTGTAAAGCGGCTCAAACATTTTCTCTGAGTAGCTGGCATAAATTAATTTCCCTTCATCTACATATATTGACCAAGAGCCTGATGTGCTAAACACCTGTAAACACCCAGTAACCGACTTACCAGTGATTTTTTTCAACAAAGTTAGGGGCTGGAGCTTTTGAAAAAATCTGTATCTACTAATCGGAAGTGTTTTCATTGCGATCGCTCTGGAATAAAATTAATATTTGCAGGTAAAATTAGTGAATTACCTTTTCGGAATTCACCGTGACTTTCTTGGAAGCACTTTTCAGATAAATATAACGGTCATATTTGAGTTAGTACAGAGATTCCACACCCCCCAACTCTTAATTCCCCAATCTCTGTTAAGCTATAATCCACAACTTACAACTAAACCAATTCATGCTACTGACCAATAGCAAAATTGCCCGACTAGCTGCCAGGATATAGTATTTCAAAAATTAGATTGGTTTTCTGTATCTTTAACTAATCTAGCCAATCTAACAGTAACTCAAGTGCCACACAAAGACCATTGGCTCTCGCCCATCAGTCACAAAAGTATCATTGTTATCCGTATTTTGTAGCCTAAAATTATAGATACTTTAGTTCTCTTGCAAAAGTTTTTTGTCCCTAATCCTAAAGTCTGGAGCAACCTAAATCTACTTTAATGTAAACGTAAATGTTTCTCCATCAAGGCTTGTAGGCATTAATTCCGCGCTGAGAAAGTATGTTTTTATATCCGTGACGAAAGTCATCGGGTACTTTTTCAAGAAGTTTATTCTTGAGGATAACTTCACAAAAGAAAAAGTATTATTGAAAACTAAGCATTCCAAAAGTTCAATATCTTACTTAAGTTTGTGATTGTAGAGCAACTCTTAGTGTCGGGATTCGGCAAAATTATCACTTGCACAAGAGAATGGCAAACTTCCGGCCAAGAATGAGCTTGCTGATAATTGTCGCCATGATGGTGTGTGGTGAGATGCACAGGCGACCAAATCAGCAGAAGGGAATCTCTTCATAAGTACTGGAAACGGGTTCTAATGTTGTGTGGGGCTAAATAGTCATCCTGCACAAATTGGAGTGACAAATTCAAGAACTTACAGGACAATTCTTGATTAGTAGTAGATACCTGCAAAATAGCTGTTTTCAGCTAGATGGTAGATAACAAGTAACATACTCACTAAAACTTAGGTTACTATAATTTTCAAAAAAAGTTAGCAGAAATATGTAAACTTCATGATAAATCAGTAAATTAAACATGAAAACTAATTGATATCATTTTCCAGAAAATTGTTATAAATATTTATTTGTTTAAATGTCCGGGAAAGCTGAAAATGTATAGTAAAAGATAATTATATGTCTGCTTATTGAATTACACTTATAAAAAACTGAATCATTTTTATGGTAGGAATTTATCCAAAAAATCCCAAGTTTGAAAAATCACAAACATAAATACGAAATTGTACGCGTAGGCGTAGCCCGTCGTAAACATCACATTCATTAACTCATAAGATATATGTAGCAAAAAGACGCAAAGAAATTCTTTGCGTCTTTGGCGTGAGATTTATAAGTGGAAACTCTCACCGTTATACTTCTCCATCTACTTAAAATTGCTCCCGCCAGCACCAGCTTAAAAGTGTACCACCAGCTACCAGCTTCACTACTTCCAGTACCCAATAACTAGCGTGTAGTAAATTCATTGTCGACGGAATAGCAGCAGCAGCTTCAAATAGGTTGAGTTGAACTCCTATAGCGCACATCTGCGGAGTTAAGAAATAGGTGTCAAGGACAGCTATAGTTAGCAGCAGTACAGATAAAACAATACTGCCAATACTCCAGTGATATCGGGTTTTGCTCAAAGCTAGTGTCCCAGTCAGGACTACAGCAGCTGATAATAATTCCATCCGATTGAAGTTCCAAAAAATCGTATAGCCTGCTGTCGTAAAACCAGCTTGACTCATCATCCCAGAAAGATAAAGGCTAGGCATAATTACCCAGTCTAAAACTAGACTAGCACTGAGCCAAAAGCCCAAGGTCAATATGATCGCGGTTTGCCAAATTGGTCGTTTGAATTCTAGGTTAGAAATAGCAGTCATAAAATAATTGCGTGTGTTGTATTTCTTTAGTTTCTAACTTCACCAGCGGTTTGACAACTAATATCAACTAACCTTTACAAAGCGATGCTCTTATATTCTGAAGCCAATACCAAGATTTTTTAAACTAAGTTAAGAAATCTTAAGTTTTTATAAAAAGTAATTTAAATAGGTTTTATCTGCTTAGAAATACTCAATTTTTTCTATCGAAATTAACTTGTCAAGCAATATCGGATGTTGAAGCAGACACTTCAGTTATTTTGTACCTCATCTACTTGAAAACTGCTGTATAAAAATTCTTATTTGATTAGCTTCCTATTGGCTGATAGAGTAACCAAGAATATTCATCCATGAATTATCTCTGGGCCGACGATAATCCTACTATCACCCACAATAGTATTTTGGAACAACGCATTGTTTATATAGCCGAAATCACTAAGGTAAGACCCTTTGAGGTTGGCATTTTCAAATCTGACGCCAACTATGTCAGCATCAGTCACATTAGCACCCTCCAAATTAGTACCAATGAAACTAGCCAGGCTCAATTTAGCATAACTAAGATTAGCCCAACTCAAATTAGCCTCACTCAAATTAGCCGCCAATAGATTAGCTCGACTTAAGTTAGCCCCGCTCAGATTAGCTCCACTCAAGTCAGCCTCTTGCAAATTCATCCCACTAAAGTCTCTTTCTCCAGCAGCATAACGCTTGAGCAATTCTTTAGCATCCATAACTAACCTAAATTATGCACATTTAAGATAGCAAGCTTCATCAAAAATTTAAAAAAATTAAGACACAAAGAACTTGAATATTTTTTTGCTGTATGAAATAATCTGTACTTGTTGATTTTATTTTATTAACCTTATCTTAATTCTAGACCCTTGTAAATCAAGCATTTAACATTTAACCTCTTAACCAGATTGTCAAGCAAGTTTAAAATGATACTTTTTAGTACCTAATGAATACTTAAATGTGTTTAATAAGTATCTGGGTTGATGCCTAAATGTATGCTTATGAGTCACACACCCCATTTGTCCTTACTAGTAATCTTTACACGAGCAGAAAAATCATACTTTCATAGCAGATATTAAGATATCCAACAAAAATACTTAAAAATCTGCAAGAAGTGTTCTAGATAATCACAATAGAAACCCATGACAAACTTAGTTATTCAAAAATCAAGCTATATCCATCAAATCAAAATTTTATTATTAACATTTTTAATAACAATCATTCCATTTTCTTTAATTTCAATATTCCTGCAATTAAAAGCTAAAGTACCTACAGAAGATTTGACAAGAGATCCATCTGCCATCATGAATATGCCTTTTTATCTGGGATTTTTCTCAAATATTGGTATATTACTTTGGTGCTCTTCGGCATCAATCTGTATTTTTAGTTACATTTTACTTAAAAATGATATTAGAGCTAAAGAATATTCATCATTCTTTTTGTTTTCTGGACTAATAACCTGTTTGTTGCTCTTTGATGACTTTTTCTTAATACATGATAGTGTTTTTCCTGATTATTTACATATTAATGAAAGTGTAATTTACATAATCTATATTGCAATTACTTCAATGTTTTTTATTAAATTCAAAAGAATACTGAAGAGAACTGAATTTCTAATTTTGTTGTCTGCTATTTTCTTTTTTGGATTATCAATTGTTTGGGACAATATATTTCCTGACATCCATATTGCCATAGAAGACACGTTTAAGCTATTAGGAATTAGTACTTGGTTTACATATTTTACAAGGATATGCCTACAACGGGTAAGCAAATTTATAAGTTTGCCACGCTAATTTTTACACCAATTGTATGTTAAGTTGCCCATGAATTATGAACTCAATCCCAATATTTTTTAAATTGATAAATATTAAGATTAGTTAAATTACTTTTTAAATAAATTTTCCCTGTTATAAATACTCAACTTTTTATATTGTAAAGTAACTAAGCGATCGCACCCGTAAATTCTCTCCTTTGACAGCTATCTATCACAAAAGTAACGTTGTCAGTTTTCAACGCAGATATGATACAAACACAGCGTGTGTTCCATGATTTCTTAAACTATACCAGTTGCGATCGCATATTGTGGCAATATTTTGCTATCTGTGTGAATTAGTGTACTGTTGATTTCATCCGCTAAACTGCGATCTTTTACCCGTGAACTATGTCCACGAAGGTGAAACATTGTATGTATGTGCATCTAGAACCGACAAAGCGACGGATTTCGGGCAACGCAACGCATAATTAAATTCACCAGATGTTTCTTAGTATAGATTCTGCACAAAATATCTTGTTGTATAAGATATCTATCTTAAGACATATCTTTTTGTCGATGTCTGGTTATCCAGTACCCTTCGTATGGTGGATTGACTTAAATATATTTACAAATGTTATGATTTGTATTAATGTAATGTTATGATTTGTGTTGAACTTATCAGTAACCAACTAGTAAACTATTTGCTAGTTTAGCCTGAAAAGGCTTAATTTAGGACTAAGAAAGCAATTTAAGCAAACTTGGAAACCTTTAACACACACAACTGTTCCTTAAAAAAGTTAAAATTTTGTTACTAGTAACTCAGATATATTTAAATTCTGAATTTTCAGGAGTTGCTGAGGTAAGTATGTCAAATACTGAACACTAAATTTACTTAATAAGGAAGTACTATACTGCTATTCTGAATAGAATGCAGTAAGTCATTTTTGTTTTGAGCCATTTTATGGTTTGAGACTAATGCAAAAAAACAGCGAGATGAGGATTAATCATGCCTGTAATATCAAGTGTCAGCCTGGAGATAGATAATGATAAAGAATATGAGTAGTTTACTAGGATATAAGTTTTGTAAAGTCTAATGCTCGGAAAGCTGCTAGAGACAAATATATTGGAGTTAATAAAAACTCAGATAAACTTCAGTTAAACTTCCTAAAAGTCCACTGTTCTTCTGAAGCAAATAGAATGTAGCGAGTTTAGTAATATAAGGTTTGAGACTAATGCTAAGAAACAGCCAACTAACGATTAATCAAGGTTCTAATCTCAAATTAAAGCTTGGAGATCAACTATATAATCAGTTGTCTCGGCTAGAATTCTTACGGAATCGTACAGTTGGAAAGCCACTATATTTAAATATAGTGGAATAAATCTGAATTCAGATGAATTTCCCAAAATTAAAGTCAATAATCCACAGAAGAAGCAGGCAAGTATTATGCCAATATATTGCTAGTGGATCAAGTTGGCTTGCTTGAGGTTATGCCGAATTAAAGGTTAACCCATCTATAGAATTCACTCAAATGAATGATGTTGTTTAATAACATTGCCAGTCAGCAATAAGCGTTAGCTTTTTATTAAAAACTAATTTTGGTCTGTCTTTTATCTGAAAAAGTGAAAGGCGTAGTTCTTTGCTGGCATACATTAGGGTAAATCGCAATTATTACCTAAATCTCACAATTTTGTAATTGGAATAAGGTCAACACACATGAATAAAGTTCAAGCATCATTTGAAGCTACTGAATCTGCGTTTCACGTGCAAGGTTACGAAAAAATTGATTTTAGTCTTGTCTATGTCAACGGTGCATTTGATATTGAAAACAGAGAAATTGCAGATAGCTATGCAAAATTTGGTCGCTGTCTGACTGTGATTGATGCCAATGTCCATGAACTTTATGGCGATCAAATCAGGTCATATTTTAGACACTATGATATTGAACTGACGGTATTTCCGATCATCATTACAGAGCCAGCTAAAACCCTGGCAACGTTTGAAAAAATTGTTGACGCTTTTTCGGATTTTGGCTTAGTTCGTAAAGAACCAGTCTTAGTTGTCGGCGGTGGTTTAGTTACTGATGTGGCTGGTTTTGCTTGCGCTTCTTACCGCCGCAAGAGCAACTATATCCGCATTCCTACTACGTTGATTGGTTTGATCGATGCAGGTGTAGCGATTAAGGTAGCAGTTAATCATCGCAAGTTGAAAAATCGCTTGGGAGCATATCATGCACCTTTAAAAGTAATCCTGGATTTCTCATTCTTAAAAACCTTGCCAACGGCTCAAGTTCGTAATGGGATGGCAGAGTTAGTAAAAATTGCGGTAGTGTCTAACTCTGAAGTTTTTGAACTGCTATACGAATATGGCGAAGAACTGCTGTCCACTCACTTTGGACACGTGAATGCGACACCAGAAATTAAAGAGATTGCCCATAAAGTCAATTACGAGGCAATCAAAACTATGTTGGAGTTAGAGACTCCTAACTTGCACGAACTAGACCTCGATCGCGTCATTGCCTACGGTCATACTTGGAGTCCTACCCTAGAATTAGCACCTCAAATACCTCTATATCATGGTCATGCAGTCAATATAGATATGGCTTTGTCTGCAACCATTGCAGCACAACGCGGCTATATTTCAACAGGAGAGCGCGATCGCATCCTAGACTTGATGAGTCGCATCGGTTTATCACTCGATCATCCTCTACTGGATGGGGATTTGCTCTGGGATGCTACTCAGTCTATAAGTTTGACACGAGATGGCAAACAACGCGCAGCCATGCCTTGTCCGATTGGTGAGTGCTTCTTTGCTAACGATCTGACTCGTGAAGAACTTGATGCTGCCCTAGCTGAACACAAACGTCTTTGTGCTAAATACCCTCGTGGCGGAGAAGGGGTTGACGCATACATTGAAAGTCAAAAAGGCAAGCTAGTAGGGGTGTGAAGATATGACGAGTGTTTTAGGACGAGAAACAGCTAGACCGATAACGCCACATAGCATCTTAGTAGCGCAGCTACAGCAAACCCTAAAATTAGCAGAAGAGAACAACATTCCCGTAGAGATATTAGATTCTTTGCGGCAGGGAGTTCAATTAGCGGCGGGTTTAGATCCCTACTTGGATGATTACACCACCCCCGAATCGAGCGCATTGACAGCATTAGCGCAAAAAACAAGCATTGAAGACTGGAGCAAACGCTTCAGCGATGGTGAAACAGTGCGTCAACTAGAGCAGGAAATGCTCTCAGGACATTTGGAAGGACAGACATTGAAAATGTTTGTTCATATCACTAAAGCAAAGCGTGTTCTAGAAGTAGGAATGTTCACAGGGTATTCAGCTTTAGCAATGGCAGAAGCATTACCAAGTGATGGGCAACTTATCGGTTGCGAAGTAGATCCTTATGTTGCTGAATTTGCTCAAGCTTGCTTTAGTGAGTCTCCCCACGGCAACAAAATCGTTGTAGAAGTAGCACCTGCCTTAGAAACACTCCACAAGCTAGCTGCTAGAAAAGAAGTATTCGATCTGATCTTCATTGATGCAGATAAAAAAGAGTATGTAGATTACTTCCAGATCATTTTGGATAGTAACTTACTGACTCCCGACGGGTTAATCTGTGTGGATAACACTTTGTTGCAGGGACAAGTTTACCTACCACCCGAACAACGTACTGTTAATGGTGAAGCGATCGCTCAGTTCAACCGTATTGTCGCCGCCGATCCTCGTGTAGAGCAAGTTCTATTACCCATCCGAGATGGTGTAACCCTAATTAGACGCGTGGTGTAGCGAAGTTTGTAGAGACGTTGCAATACAACGTCTCTACAATAAACACAAAGGAAAGACTGGAAAGACTTATGGCACAATCAATTTCTTTATCTCTACCTCAATCTCCAACGTCATCAACAGGTGTTAGCGTAAAGGTAGTAGCTCTATTCAAAACTCTCGGTACTCTGACATTATTACTAATAGCCTTGCCGTTCAATGCTTTGATAGTATTGATATCTTTGCTGTGGGGCATTGTGCGCTCGCCGTTTACGAAAAAAGCTGTCGTAGCTGCTCATCCTCAAACTATCTTGGTAAGTGGAGCCAAGATGACTAAAGCGTTGCAACTTGCTCGCTCTTTCCATGCCGCAGGACACAGAGTTATTTTGATTGAAGGTCACAAATACTGGTTGTCTGGTCATAGATTTTCAAAGGCGGTAAGTCGTTTTTATACGGTTCCGGCTCCACAAGAAGATCCTGAAGGCTATATCCAGGCGCTAGTAGAAATCGTCAAAAAAGAAAAGGTTGACGTTTACGTACCTGTATGCAGTCCTGTCGCTAGCTATTATGACTCTTTAGCAAAGCCTGTATTATCAGAATACTGCGAAGTTTTCCACTTCGATCCAGATATAACCAAAATGTTGGATGATAAATTTGCCTTTACCGATCGGGCGCGATCGCTTGGTTTATCTGTCCCCAAATCGTTTAAAATCACCGATCCTCAACAAGTTATCAATTTCAATTTTAGTCAAGAAACCCGCAAATATATTCTTAAAAGTATTGATTACGACTCCGTTCGCCGCTTAAATTTAACCAAACTTCCCTGCGACACCCCAGAAGAAACAGCAGCCTTTGTCAATAGTTTACCCATCAGTCCAGAAAAACCTTGGATTATGCAAGAGTTTATTCCGGGTATTGAATTATGCACACATAGTACAGTGCGCGATGGGGAATTAAGATTGCATTGCTGTTCAAACTCTTCTGCGTTTCAAATCAACTATGAAAACGTCGAAAATCCCCAAATCCGTCAATGGGTGCAACACTTCGTCAAGAGTTTGGCACTGACTGGGCAAGTTTCTTTCGACTTTATCCAAGCTGAAGACGGTACTGTTTACGCCATTGAATGCAATCCCCGTACCCATTCGGCAATTACAATGTTCTACAATCACCCCGGTGTTGCAGATGCCTATCTTGGTGAAACTCCCCTAGCTGCACCTCTAGAACCTCTAGCAAGTAGCAAACCGACTTACTTCCTCTATCACGAAATCTGGCGACTAACTGGTATTCGTTCTTGGAAACAACTGCAAACATCGGTTAATACTTTAGTGCGGGGCACTGATGCTATTTACAGTCTTGATGACCCTATACCATTTTTGACTTTGCATCATTGGCAAATTCCTTTACTTTTGCTGAAGAATCTGCAACAACTCAAAGGATGGGTAAAAATAGACTTCAATATTGGCAAACTAGTGGAATTAGGTGGCGATTAAATAATTTGTAATTCGTAGTTCGTAATTCGTAATTGAAGAATTCTGTAGATCATAGCCCCCTCTTCGCTTGCGGGGAGGGGGTTGGGGGTGGGGTTCTTATAGCCCACTCAACCGAGAACCGCTATATAAATACTAACAATACATAGGAAGATGAATTATGCCAGTACTTCGTATCCTTCATTTAGTTGGGTCTGCATACAATAATTTTTACTGTGATTTATCACGCCTTTATGCCCAAGACTGTCTCGCGGCAACGGCAGATCGATCGCAATATGATTTTCAAATTGCATACATCACACCCGATCGCCAGTGGCGATTTCCTCCCTCCCTCAGCCCTGAAGATATTGCTGACACCAAACCGATGACTCTGTTTGAAGCCATAGAGTTTATAACAGCGCAAAACATTGACCTCGTGTTACCACAAATGTTTTGTATTCCTGGAATGACTCACTACCGCGCCCTATTCGACCTGTTGAAGATCCCTTACGTAGGCAATACTTCAGATATTATGGCGATCGCGGCACACAAAGGCAGAGCTAAAGCAATTGTTGAAGCAGCAGGGGTAAAAGTGCCTCGTGGAGAACTGCTTCGCCAAGGAGACGTTCCGACAATTACACCTCCAGCGATCGTTAAACCTGTAAGTTCCGATAACTCTTTAGGGATGGCCTTAGTCAAAGAGGCTACTGAATATGACGCTGCTCTCAAGCAAGCATTTGAATATGCTTCGGAGGTTATTGTAGAAGAATTCATCGAACTCGGTCGAGAAGTCAGATGCGGCATCATTGTCAAAGATGGGGAACTAGTGGGTTTACCCCTTGAAGAGTATCTGTTAGACCCCCATTCCAAACCCATCCGCAACCATGCTGATAAACTCCAACAAACGGACGATGGTAACTTGCGTTTCGCCGCTAAAGATAATAAGAAGTCTTGGATTGTAGACCCTAACGATCCGATCACCCAAAAGGTTCAGCAAGTAGCTAAGAAATGCCATCAGGCTTTGGGTTGTCGTCACTACAGTTTATTTGACTTCCGCATCGATCCAAAGGGAGAACCTTGGTTTTTAGAAGCCGGGTTGTATTGTTCTTTTGCCCCCAAAAGTGTGATTTCCTCTATGGCGAAAGCAGCCGGAATCCCTCTAAATGAGTTATTAATTACAGCTATCAATGAAACGTTGGGCAGTAATCAAAAAGTGTTGCAGAATTGCTCGTGAATTTATCACCATAGGTTTTCTGCTTGTAGTGGGTAGGAGAGCGATCGCTATATTAAAAGTCGGTTGAGACTGCGATCGCTCTCCAATCGCTATTTGAATATAGCTAAAACCTTATTTAAATAATCACAAATATTTATTTATATAAACATACATATTTTAAAATATTTTCAATCTATACAACTTAAGCAAATGTCTGACTCCTCCAGAAATCCGATAGGTTTTATTTTACTAACTCATACAAAACCTCTACAAATTTATAGACTAATAAATAAGTTAAATAGTATGTTTAACTTTCCTCCAATTGTGTGTCATCATGATTTTTCAAAATGTAATTTATCTGTAGATGTTCTATCAAAGAATGTTTTATTAGTACACCCTCATCTTCAAACAAAGTGGGCAGATTTTACTTTAGTAGAAGCCACAATGCAAGCACTTCTATTAATGTATGAGGTTCCAAATCCACCGGATTGGTTTGTATTACTTAGTGGCGCAGACTATCCCATTAAAACTGCAAAGCAAATATTGGACGAACTAGCCTCAAGTCAATATGATGCTTATATTCAATACGAGCAAATCACATATAAAACTTATAAATCTGATGTAAGCCCGAATATGTTGTGGCTAAAAAATTCTTATCAACGATACTGTACAAAATCGTTTTCTTTTCATTACTCAAAAAGACATCTGGCACATCTGAATGTAGAAATATGCTTGGAACATCCGTTATTGACAAAACCATTCCTTCCTTTTTCCAAAAAACTTGCTTGTTTCAGTGGAAGTCAATGGTTTTGTGCTAATAGCAAAGCTGCTAAGTACATTATCGATTTTCACAGCAATAAAAATGCATTAACCTTGTACTACAATAAGCTTAAGTATACAGATGAGTCGTATTTTCAAACTGTACTTGCTAATGCATCTCATCTGAAGCTGCAAAACGACCGACGACGCTATATCGATTGGTCAGATGGAGGCTGTCATCCCAAAACATTACTTATGGAAGACTTGCCAAATTTACTCGCATCATCTGCTCATTTCGCTCGAAAATTTGATATTGATATAGATAGCAACATTCTTAATGAACTTGATAGGATTACATCCTAGCTGACTTTTCACGCTATCTGAAAAATTCTCTCTTTCTAGGAGAGAGACTTTAAATTTTGTCAAGTTAGTAATGAAAAGTTTGTAGTAAGCACTTTAGTGTTGAAAAAATAAGGACTAAAGTCCTTACCACAAACTTGCTTATCGATTAATTTAAAGTTGATACAGTAGTAGCGATTTCTCCAACTAGCGATGCAGTTCAACTCTAGGAAATATATCGCAGTCTATCGGCTCACCAGGTTTTTTGGCTTTGAATGAATTTAATTCTGGTAAATCAATTTCTTCAACAGGTCGGAAAGGCCATGCTTTCGGGCGTTCATAGTAAGTAACATCATCACCAGTCCAATTCGTTACTACTGCACGTCGTTGTGTGGAAGATATGTTAGTTACTGAATGATGAATTGTCAGAAAATGATGAATCAAGCAATCTCCAGGCTCCATATCCCAAGATAAAATTTCCTGCGGTTCTGGCTCTACAAACCAAGAGGGGTTTGATCCTTCACGCAACTCTTTGCCCCATCGATGAGAGGCTTTGATATACTCTAATCGACCATTTTTTTGGTTGACACTATCTAAAGCCAGCCAAATTTTACAACACTGCCAGCCTTGTATTGGCCAGTAAGGTAGGTCGTTATGCCACCCAACACGGCTGTTTGTTTTCGGCTTTTTAACAAAGAAACCGTCAGTCAAAAAGTTCAGTTTTTCTGATTTCAAGACTTGAGCAGCGAGCGTTGCTAGCGGAGATTCAAAAGCCAAAGCACGGAAATCAGCATCAGTGAGCCATAAGCTACTGGTATGTTCCACATGACCTTCCGATCTGGGAATGCCCTTAACTTCTAAAGGGCCAGGGATTAATACATTCTTGTCAACGGCTGTTCGCATCCGTTCTACCCAGATGTCATCCAAAACATTTTTGACGCAGATAACACCGTCTCGCTCGAAAGCTTCAACTTCTTGGGTGGTGATTTTTGATGTGTCTACCTTAAGCATTACGAAAAAATCAATAAAGTCAGATTTATGTAATAACAGATTTTTATAATCTGCTTTACTAACATTAACTTGGTCACTATGTTATGAATCTTTTTTACTGTAGAGTAAAGATGTAAGTTAGCAGTTCTTCCTATAGGTGGATAAATCTCCAGGTTGAGTACAACATTCTTTATTCATATCCGTAACCAAGAAATTTCATTCTAACTACCCAAATCTTTTTTAACAATGAGTGGCACAAGTGAAGCTAATCGTAATACACCAGATACAATAAATACTTCTGCTATGCCAAAAGACCCAGCAAATTGAGCAATGAAGCCACCGATAGTTGCTCCTAAAGCACCACTTGCTCCAGCGACAGCTGCTGCTGTTGCAAAATATATAGACTGATTTTTTACAGGTGCAATCTCTATCTGAAGATTGTTGTTACACAAGTCAACTCCTCCCCAATTAGCCCCAATGAAAATGTGTAACAGTGGCAACCACAGCCAGAGGTCGAGAGGACTAGAACCCATCTTCAGCCACAGCCAAGGTATAACTGCAATTAGAATTCCATTAAAAATTAGAATCGGACGATTGCCTATTTTATCTGCTAATCTACCCCACACGATGAGCATGAGCATGTGTGCCCCTGCTCGCAGGCTGTTGTAGAAAGTTACCCAACTCACATCCAAGTTCAGCGTATCTAGTAAGTAGAGATTAAAAAATGGAGCACTCAGGTTAACAGCAAACGTCCATAAGCCGAAATAAAGCAGAAACACCAAAAAATTAGAGTTTTTCCAAATGCTGCTATCTATCTGGTTTTGAGGAGTTGGCATTTGCGGCAGAGAGATTGGTTCAGATATCTCACTAGGTTCATTTGATGCCGAGTCTGATTGAATCTCACTGGTTTGAGATGAGTTAGCATATGGTGCCGAGTCTGACTGAATCTCACTAGTTTGAGATGAGTTAGCATAATAAGTATTTTCTAATTGAGGATTTATATCAACCTGGAAATACTGACACCCCAAGCTTACAATTCCAAAGATAATGCCTAAGAGCAAAATCACCCCATAACCTTGGATAGGTCCCCCGTACCAATGTGATACAGCTAGACCCGCTATTGGCAAACCGACCAACTCGGTTAAGTTGGCAAGGCTATTGCGTAGCCCGAAATATCTACCTCGTAATTGCCGTGGGACTAACATTGCTATCCAACTCAACCAAGATGCGGCTCCTAGTCCTCCTAAAAAATGGCTGCATACGAGAATCAAAAGCGACAATATCACTAATTGGTTGGAATTCAGCCCTCCCCAACTAAAGCTAATAATGCCAATTACTAAAATCAGCCATAGTAGCCGACCAATCCCATGAGTGCGAAGGGAATACTGAAAGCGGCTATTGCTGCGTTCAGACAAATAAGCACCCATCGGCTGAAAGAGATTCACCAACATGGGGATAGAACTCACCATGCCAAATACCACTGGACTGGCATCCAACCCCACCAAGAAATTACCTAGCAAAATTCCGCCAGTACCAATAGAGAAAACTGCTGCGAAAACACCATCGACAGTAGAAGCCCTCAAACTCCTGCGAATACCATCTTTAGAAATACGAGGGCTGAATGTTGAGGTAGGAGAGAGTGTTGTTGATGGTGAAGCAATCTGAGCAATTTCTATAGAAAGAGGCGCACCTGTTTCAATTTGAGAAGAATCCATAAATCTGTATTTCAGAAAATAATTAGGATTTACGCATCATACATATGTACTATACTAACTTTAGGCTTTTGATCTGTGTCTAATACCCAAAAGAGTTGCAGTAAGCACCTGATTAAATCTATTCCCACTTCTTCTTTTGCTTCTCTGACTACAGCCTGCACAAAAGTTTCATTTCCATCTCCTAGACCGGCAACAACACTATACTTTCCATCTTCATAGCCTGTGTTAAAACGTCTAATAAGTAATATTTTCTCATCCTTAATCAAAATTAAGTAAGAAGCTGGTATCAGCTTAAATGGATTATTTTTCATCAGAGTCATTATGAATGCTTTTCATAAATTTTATGAAACTTAGTATCTGCATTTCTTATTAAAAATGAAACGCGCTTCAGATTCTAAGTTCTCTAAAGGTTTGACCTAATTATTTAATAGTTATTGTAGCAGGTTTTGACTCCTTTTTTCTCAGGTTTTGTGATAAATCTGGGGTTAGAATATTACGAATTAATCTAACGTTTGTAAACTAAGAAACCCGCGATCGCATCCAAAAGTGCTTCTGGCTCATCTGCGCGGATCAAATGACTGCTATTCTCAAAAATTCTCAAATCTGCATTAGGAATTGCCTGAGCAATTTCTTCAGAAAATTCTGGGGCGCAAATCCAGTCATGCCGACCTGCAATCACTAAAGTAGGTGCAGTAATTTTGTGTAGCTGGTCAAGAATATTGTAGTTGCGGAGGAAACCGCCAAAAGCAACGTTAATCGCATCAACTGAGAGAATATTCCGCTGCCAAGCAATAGCTGAGGTGGTGGGATTATATTTTAGCGAATACATTGATCCCAACACTTGAAAATATTGTCTTAACTGTTCCTCATTTTCAAAATTCCCATCCCAAAGCCGTTGAGCGCTTGCTTTTTGTTCTTCAGTTCCCTTTGATGCAAGGATTTCCTTAGCCCGTTCTAAAAAGCCACTATGGGCTGCCGTGGCAATCACAATCAGATGAGAGACATTCTGAGGATAGCGGACTGCATAAGTCAGAGCCACCATACCACCGTAAGAACCGCCAATCACAACGATTTTGTCCAGACCAAGGTGTTGGCGCAACGCTTCCATATCTTCAACATTATTGTCTAGAGTATAGGTTTCTTTAAGTCCACGGGCAGACCTTCCTTGACCGCGATGGTCAAAATAGACTAGTTGAAGTTTTCGGCTTAAAGCCGAGAAGGTTGGTTTGAAGGAAGTATGATCTGCACCAGGTCCCCCGTGAATTAGAAAGGCGACAGGTTTAGAGCAGATGTTTGCACCATCCACTACTAATGCAGAACCTTCCACATCAAAGAAAATCTCTGTATTTCGTATTTTCGCTCGCATTTTTGGAATTGTATAAAATTACATGACTTACGCCTAATATGAATTAGGAAAAAAGGCAAGAGAAGTAAGAAAATGAAAGTTATCAGCTTTTCAAATCATACTTCCCACATTTAGCATAGACCTTGGAACGCTGATCACAACAATCTTTGTCACATTTGATCAGTTCTTTGTCTTGGTTGGATAGTTCAGCATGGGAAAAGCGACCCCTTGCAGATATCTTGAAGCGATCGCCCATATTCAAGTTAGTAGTTATTGGTTGCTATTTTCTTACATATTGGGACAGGTTGGCATATCATCTCCAACGAGTAGCCTTGCGAGACTGGGCAAAGCCTCACCGTCAGTTGGGTGAATATGAACCGATTGCTCGAGTACCTGCCACGTTGCTTTAGCTTCCATCAGCGACAAAAAGACATGCACCAGTTCAGCCGCTTCGTATCCAACCAGCGTTGCTCCTAAAATCAAATTCGTCTGGATGTCGATGACCATAATGTTTTGGGCTATTTTATTTGTTTTTTTGGCGTTGCATAATTATGAACAAAGGGTGCTGAAACATGAATTGTCCTTAATGCGGCTCGAATCATATCCGTAACAATTTCTAATTACGTAGCTTTTACACCTAATAGCGGTATTATAAATTACGAATTATGTAACTTGCTTCTTGCATGATTGCACTCCCAAGGAATGTTTCCTAAAAAATGAAAGTTCAAAAATCTGACTTAACGCAGATTACTGCTCAAGCTAGCTGTTTATCTGAACGTCTGGGCAAACAGTTACAAGTTACTGATAGTGAACAACAGCTAACATTACGTCTTCACCGCTGGTGTAAGGTAAGTGCTCACGGAAACTGGGAAAAATTCCAGAAGCGGCTACTTTGGGATGGGTTAGATGTTGAGCAAGTACAGCAGGCTTTGCGATCGCTCCCTGTGGTGGATAGTCAAATTTTACCAGTTTGGTCAGAGACTTTGAGGGCAATGATTGAAACTGCTTCTAATTTTCATCCCCCATCATTGACTCCGATTAATCCCCAAACCTTAGCATTTCAAGAACTATTGCTACCGACAATCTTTGTGGCGCGACAGCAGTTATTAATTCGTTTGGGTACTAATTCCCTATCTGATGAACATCTACCTTTAAAAATACTCTCTGAGTCTTCTTACCTCACTTTTGAGTGTAGCTTGTTGGAAAAACTACTCAATCTCAGTGCCAAAACTTTGACAGCAGAATATTCCCATTTTGTTGCCTTGGAGCAGAAATTTCCTGATCGGATGGGAATAGAATCACAAAATCAAACTAATCCTCAAGATAAATACAATACTTTTGTGGAGAAACTCTTAGGGGATGGAATGTTAGGGTTTTTCCAGCAATATCCTGTTTTAGGACGCTTAATGGCAACTGCTGTTGATTTTTGGGTTGAAGCAATCGCAGATTTCCTGCAACGTCTGCAAGCAGATATTCCAGCAATTCAGCAAATATTCTCTCCATTGCAGTCTCATCTGGGAAAAGTCATTGACATTCAGCCTTCTCTTTCCGATCCCCATCATCAAGGAAGAACGGTAATTGCCCTTACCTTTAAATCGGGACTAAAACTAGTATATAAACCCAAAGGCTTAAAGGCAGAAGTAGCTTTTACTCAGTTCTTAGATTGGTGCAATCAGCAGGATATTTCCTTACCTTTCAAAGTTCTGAAAATATGCGATCGCTCTGATTATGGTTGGGTAGAGTATATTGAGCATCTACCCTGTATAGACAAAGCAGCAGCACAGCGATTTTACCAGCGATCGGGAATGCTATTGTGTTTACTGCATATCTTAAGAGTAACTGACTGCCATCATGAGAACTTAGTCGCCAATGGGGAACATTTTGTCCTGGTGGATATGGAAACCCTCATGCAACCAGAGGCGAAACTGATGACAGACTTTCCCGAAGAAACGGAAGTTGAGAAAATAGTAGGTAAACAATTCTGGGATTCTGTAGTACGTACCGGACTTCTGCCTCGTTGGAATTTTCTAGAAAATGGCTACATTGCCTATCAAAATAATGCCCTCAGCAGATGTCAGAATCATCCCTCTCCTGCACTAACGAACGTACCCATGTTAGATGGTATTCCTCTCGAAGGTGGAGACTATCTTGATGAAATCGTATGGGGATTTGAACAGATATATCGTTTATTAATCTCCCGCAAACATATTTTATTAGCTGAAGATAGTCCTTTGGCGGCATTGAAAAATGTGCAAGTCCGATTTATGTTTAGGATGAGTCAGGTTTATGCAAAAATTTTACAACATATTCAATCCCCCAAATGGCTGCGTAATGGAATTGATAGAAGTATAGAAATTGATCACCTAAGTCGAGCATTTCTGGTTGTTGACGAAAAACCCCATTATTGGGGGATTTTATCAAAGGAACTCCAGGCAATGGAGCAGTTAGATATTCCCTATTTTAGTGCTTGTCCTGGCAGCGATGAACTAGTGTTAGAGCCAGGGGAATCTCTTGCAGAATATTTCCAAGAGCCAAGTTACAAAACTGTGCAGACTCAGCTAGAAAACTTGAGTGAAGCAGATTTGGCGCGACAAGTAGAAATTATTAAAGGTTGTTTTTATGCCGAAG
Source organism: Nostoc sp. DedQUE12b (assembly GCF_034530835.1). Lineage (NCBI taxonomy): Bacteria > Bacillati > Cyanobacteriota > Cyanophyceae > Nostocales > Nostocaceae > Nostoc > Nostoc sp. DedQUE12b. Next base: position 26,795 of record NZ_JAVRCI010000080.1, read on the forward strand.
GAAAGGCAGTAAATTTAGAGAGAGATTCAATCACTCTAGATTCCGTAAAAAGTCAGAGCCATAGCTTAATTTCTTTGACAAAACAACAGTTACTTCAAGAAGCAATGCGGCTGGCAGAGGAAATTCAAGCACAGGCAATTTGGGGAAATGATGGTAGTGTCAAGTGGATTGGTTTTAACTACTTTCCCAATGCTAAGTGCTTTCAGTTTGAACCTTTGGGTGACAATCTCTACAATGGTAATAGTGGTATTGCTCTATTTTTGGCAGCTTTAGATTATGTGAGGGGAACAAACCAGTTCCGAGAATTGGTGATGGGAGCGTTGTTTTCTACCCGCAAGTTTTTACAGACATTTGATTTTGAGTCCCATCGCAGATTTGTCAGACAGGGAATTGGGGGTGGTATGGGTTTAGGTTCCCTTATCTACGGTTTGGTAACAATTAGCCAATTTCTTAAGGAACCTGCACTTGTGGAAGATGCAACGGGGATTGCTAATTTCATTACCCCCGAATTGATTGCGACTGACCAGCAATTTAATATTATTTATGGGGCATCTGGGGCTATTTTGGGGTTATTGTCCCTCTATCACCACACTCAAGAGCCAAAGATTTTAGAACGGGCTATTAACTGCGGTCAGCATTTATTAAACCATCAAGTTAAGGTGGCAGGAATACCCCAGACTTGGAATATTTTACAGCAAGGGCAATATACAGGTTTCTTTCATGGTGCAGGGGGAATTGCTTATGCTTTACTCAGGCTCTATGCTATCACCGCAGATTCAGCCTATTTAGCAGCAGCAAAGGCAGCAATGACTTATGAGTGGAGTGTTTTTCTACAACAAACAGAGAAAAATATTCAATTCAGTAGGTTTGATATTGCAGGGGAAATCCTTTTAGCGCGTTTAGCTAGTTTATCTATTTTAAATACAGATGATGTTTATCAAGAATTAGAAATAGTTTTAAGAACTACACGCACAAATGATTTGATTGATGTAGATGCTATTGAGTGCGGTAATTTTGCCAAGATGGAGATGCTATTATTAGCTGCACAAAAACTTAACCGCCCAGAGTTACGAGAAGAAGCAATCATGAAAGCTTTTTATATAGTAAACGCTGCTCAACTTGCTGGAGGTTATCAGTTTATAAAATTGCCAATTTCTGTGTTTAATCCTGGTTTATTTCACGGGACTGCGGGGATAGGTTATGAGTTATTGCGAGTGGTTGAAGATTTGCTTCCTTCAGTATTATCCTTTTGTATAAGTCCTGCTCAATTCCATCGGTGACAGATGCTTCTGGAGTATTAGCTTTAGTAATACCAGCGGCTCGAATTATTTCGACGCTAGCTGCTATTGGGGAATCACTATTAAATGAATGCTGAATACTCCAAAAGTGACGATGGTTAAAACCTTTCTTTTACGTTTATTTCCGAAAGTTTTTGAGCTACTAAATGTACCAAAAACAAAGTTTTATGGGGTTAATGTAAGCGATAAAGACCTCAAAAAGGGCAGTCAGTATCAAGATAGCAAAGCTGAGCAGTCTTAAGGTTAATTTTAAAGCCTTGATGTGCACGTTTTGTATCTATGGGAGCTGTAGCTCTAAGGTTTTCCGCTATTACTCCGTATACTTGCTCGTTATCAATACGGATACCATTTGCCTGAAATCGGCTTCGGATGTATTGAATTAGTTCTTGGTGTCTTTCGGGTTTCTCCACGAATTGCTGAATAGAACTAAAAGATATTATTTCCTTGTCACCTACGAAAACATCTGAATCCCTGGAGCAGATATCGATTGGAGAAGTCTTTTTGCATTCTGGTGGAGTGTTAGCTATTAATTCTAACTCCTCATCACTCAATTCCAAATCTACATCCTCATCTAAAACCTGTGTTCCATACATTTGCTGCAATAAAGCATTGGGTGTAAATCCATCAATATTAAACATAGCTATTGATCTCGCCTGGTTAATCAATAGGGGTATGGGGAGATCGGGAGGTGGGGGGACAAACATAAGGATGTATATTGTAATTTTTCGTGTCCTGTATTAATCTATAGCAGTTTTTTTAAATATACACTAATCATTAAGCCTTATAGGGAAATGTTTAATGATTATTTTTACTAATAGTTGCATGATCGCACAGATGCTTATCGCTTTGATCATTAACGGGATTAGTTTTAAAATACTCGTTCATAAAATTGCACCCTTCCTTAAGTAAATAATCAAAATCCCATCTCCACAGTTTCACTGTGTTGTCACGGCTAGCAGAAGCTAGCATCTTGCCATTGGGGCTGAAGCTGACTCCATTAACCGCATCTTTATGCCCAGTTAGGGTTTTAATTTCTTTGCCAGTAGAGGTATCCCACAGTTTCACCGTCTTGTCAGCACTTGCAGAAGCCAGCATTTTGCTATCGGGGCTGAAGCTGGCACTGTAAACCATTTCTGTATGTCCAGTTAGAGGTTTTAGTTTTATTTGTTGATCGGTGGAGGTATCCCACAGTTTCACCGTCTTGTCAGCACTTACAGAAGCCAGCATTTTGCTATCGGGGCTGAAGCTTACCCCCCAAACCCAATTTATATGCCCAATTAGAGTTTTTATTTGTTGGTCGGTGGAGGTATCCCACAGTTTTACTTTGTTGTCAGCACTTGCAGAAGCCAGCATCTTGCCATCGGGGCTGAAGCTTACCCCCCAAACCGCATCTTTATGCTCAGTTAGAGTTTTAATTTGTTGACCGATGGAGGTATCCCACAGTTTCACCGTCTTGTCAAAACTTGCAGAAGCCAGCACTTTACCATCGGGGCTGAAGCTTACCCCCAAAACCGCATTTGTATGCCCAGTTAGGGTTTTAATTTCTTTGCCAGTAGAGGTATCCCACAGTTTTACTTTGTTGTCATCACTTGCAGAAGCCAGCATTTTACCATTGGGGCTGAAGCTTACCCACCTAACCTTTTCTGTATGCCCAAT
>NZ_JAVRCI010000081.1:0-29217 GCF_034530835.1 Nostoc sp. DedQUE12b
GGGGAAAAGGGGAAGGGGAAAGGGGAAAGAAAAAACCTTTACCCTTTACCCTTTAACCTTTTCCCCAAACTTAATGCCGAGTTAAAAATGCACAAAGCGAGCAGTATTGGGTTGGTCTAAATAGCCCACTTATAACGCTACCCTTAAAAGACTGCGAACTTCCCCGGCAGACCCTTTGGCAATATTTAGAAAGTTTAAGTATTCTTTGCGAGAATATTGTTCAAATCCTTCTGCAATATTTGTAGGTATTGATACGCTTGCACGTCTTAATTGATCCCTTAGACCAAAGTTTCTACTGAGTTCACCTTCTTTAGTCCTTAAATATATTTGCTTAACTAAGTCAATACCTTTTTGCCATACTCTTAAATCTTCAAAAGTTTCAATTTTTTTCCTTTCCATTCCTTTCCCCTTTCCCCTTTCCCCATCCCCAATTTAATAAATCCCTGTCCAAGAGCGCAGCATAGGAATAATATAAGAAATCGGTGCTTTTTCTCCAACTTTTACTTGAACTGATGTAGTTGTACCAGAGGAAATTTTTAAAGCTGGGCCATCAGAAGATGACCATTTGTAGCCACTGACTGATGTAGGGTTTTCTTGGAGTTGAACAAAAGCTTGCACCTTGCCTTCACCTTTACCTGCAAGACTGGCGGCAATTTCTTTGTTACCAACGATCGCTGTAATATCTTGTGTAGTTACCGGAAATGAAGAAATATCTGCAACGGTTCCGATAATGCCACCTTCACGCTCACGTTTAGCAAAGCTGGGAGTCACTTGTACAGCCATCCCCGGCTTGATTTGCTTACCATCTTTATTAGCAAAGTAAACAAGACTCATAAGTTTTGAATTTGGCTGTTCAGCCTCAATTGACCCCAAGCGACTACCCGGATTCATCATTTGTCCAAGGACAGCACTCAGTTCAAGAATGTGACCATTATATTTGCTAATAATTCTACTTTCTTGAGATAGTTGGAGTTCTAATTGGGCAATTCGCCGCTTTACTTCCCGAATTTTATTGCTTTTATCAATTGATTGCTTTAAATCTTGTTCGCGTAGTTTAGTATTTTGAGTATTAATATCTTTAATTTTGGTTTTAATTTCGTCAATTTTATTAAGATTTTCCAGATATTCTCGTTGCGTGGTGGTTTTTTGGATTTCCAGATCCTTGAGTTGCACGTCAATATCTGACAATTCGCTTTGAGTATTAAAATATTCTTGCTCCGCTTGCACCAACATATCTTGGCTGATGACGTGCTGCTCAAAAAGGTGACGACGGTTATCAACCCGCCCTTTGAGAGTTTTGAGTAAGTAATTAATTTGTTGTTTGCGGGAATTAATGCTTTGGCGTTTTTGAGCGATCGCTCTTTGGGTTTGATCGCGTAACTTTGGTGCATCTTGCTCTCGACGCAGATTATTTTCCAGATCAAGTTTTTGCTGCCCAAGCGTCATGATTTGTTGGTCAATCAGCAGCTTTTGTAGCCTGTCAGTTTCTTGATTCTGGGTTTGCAGTTGTTGCAACTTTATCTGCTCTTGCTGCAACTGCTGCTTTAGCGCTGATTGGTCGATAATACCTAGTACATCACCTTGTTTAATAATATCCCCCGCCTTGACCTTGAGAGTTAGTAATGGGCCAGAACTAGGTGCTTGAAATTCCACAACATGGTGCGGTTTAATCAATATACCTTGACCTGTGACGGTGAGAGGAATTCTACCAAACACACTCCAAACGCCAGCCACAGCAACTACAAAACTCAAAGTAGATAGAGTCAACCAAGCTTGAGGTTTGACCACATTTATCGCTTGATCCAGTTGTTCTGGTGAAGATAAGCGATCTAGGGCTTCTTGGCGAAAGATGTGGCTGTGTTTTAGTTGCATTGTTCTCCTTCTTGCTGACAGCACCCAGAACCTTAAGACTTCTAGACTTTTAAGATTAAAGTGCGATCGGGGAGAACTAGGGGAGAAATAGGGGAGGCGATCGCTTTTACTGCCTAAGTTAGGGAGTGAGTATCCCACTTGTTTGCATATCATTGCGTTCGCCCCTGGCGTTCTCGTTGGCGCACTTGTACTGAGCGAAGCCGAAGTAGCCTCTCGTAGAGAAGGGTACGAAACGATTTTGAAGTTGGGTTTTGTTCTTCAATCCAACAAATGCCTATATTAATCAAAGTCTTTAAATAGGATTGCTATATCCTGTCATAGCTTTTTCATTTACCCTATTTATGTTAAAAAGCCAATACCCTAAATGAAGTATTTATCTAGAACTATATTTTGTATTTCAGCTAACAAAAAAAATTATTTTTTATTAATAAATAAAAAAGCTCCTATCCTTAATCATAAATATCCCTGGCGGGGGGATTGTAAGTTATTAAATATTATGGTTTTAATTATTTAACACCTGATTTAGGAACATTTATATGTTAATTAAAAGATGGAAAGAGTTGCTATTAGCAGTGGCAATATTACCTTTGTTTATGCAACCAGTTTCAGCACATATTATCTGGTTTGACTATGATAATGGAGAATACAACCTCTTATTTGGTCATCCAGAAGACGGCCCAGAACCTTACGATACATCTAAATTTAAGCAAGCTACAGCTTATGATTCTAATAGACAAATACTTCCGTTTGATATCAATCAGAAAAAAGACGGGTTATCTCTAACTTCTAATAGTGAAATTGCAGCATTAACTGGATTTTTTGATAATGGCTATTATGCTAAGATAGGCGATGAATATCGCAGTATTTCTGAACAAGAAATTGGACAATATCAAGACGTTAGCCATTATCTGAAGTATACTAAAGCTCTTTTCGATTGGTCTGACACTCTGGCTCAACCATTCAACTTGCCTTTAGAAATCATCGCATTACAGAATCCTCTTGAAGTCAAACCAGGAGAAAACTTGAAAGTTCAAGTTCTTTATCAAGGAAAACAAATTCCAGATGTGACAGTAGAATATTTGGGCAAAAAGTTAACTGGCGACCAAGATGGTACTTATTTGGTTCCTATTGGTGATGAAGGATTACAACAAGTAGAGGCTAGTTACACAGTTGCTTCAGCTACCAGCCCTAGTATTTCTTACGAAACTGGCTTTACAGCACAAAAAACTTCTGTACCTGACCCATCGGCATTACTTGGTCTTGGTGTAGTTGGATTACTGGGATTATACAAAAAACGTTTTTCGCTTAAAGCTTAATTACGAATTAGTCTCAATGCGCTTGGGTTAAGCCAGAAAAATAAATTTGTGTAGGTTGGGTTGAGGAACGAAACCCAAAATTCTCGTACATTTGTTGGGTTTCACTTCGTTCAACCAAACCTACAATTATCCTTAACCCAAGCGTATTGGAATTAGTCTTACCTGTAAAGATACACTATTAACGTCTGTGAGCGAATAACAAGCTCAATCCCACAATAATATTGAAGGCAAGTTATTGTTAGCCAGACGCAGCAATTGATAACCAATTCCAGATATACCGGGTAAAAAACCAGGATTAAATACAGAATTGGGTAAGTTGGGGAACAGTTGATAAGCTCCAGTTCGCTTGGCTCTAGCCACAACATTTGTTGCATTCTGGTGAGCAATTTGATGCCAATCAGGACGGGAACAGATTTTTGCACCGACTAACAGCACTTCCGCGCGACCGAAATTGCCACAGCACAAGTGATCGATCGCTTGTAAGCCAAAATTCTGAGTAGTTTGGAGAGCAATTTCAATTTCTTGTTGAATTTCCGACGTTTCCACGATTCTCAAACTGCCTAAGCGTCCCAAACCAATCCCGGCTGCACCATGACACCACTTATTTGCAAAGTCAGGTTGTCCCGGTTGTCCCATTCTGCGGAAGTCGGGCCAGTTGGCGGTGGACTCGCAAAAGACGCTACGCTCATACTCGATTCCTGCTAAACCTGCTTCTAAGTACTTGCCCTCTGAGGTGGCAACATAAAGTCTGAGCAAGGCATAGGAGATACCTGCGGCTCCATGAGAGAAGCCAGTTAAGGGCTTGTCCCAAAAAGTATGCCAAGCTTTGGGCGCACCATTATGGCTAACTTGATGGTTGACTAAATGTTGTCCACAGGCGATCGCTTTTTCTAAAACGGTTGCTTCTCCTGTGGCTTGATGCAGGGACAATAACCCTAAAATTGCTCCTGCTGCTCCACTCATAATATCCAAATGTTCATCGGCAGCAATTAGTTCTGGTGTCATCAAATCGGCTAATCCTTGAGCGTCTGGCAACAGCGTTGCATCGTTGAGGAATTGACTAATTTTCACCAGGCTATAGATCATCGATCCTAAACCTGTTGCACCCCCAACGCCCATGAAACGAGCTATGCGTTCCCAAGTTTCGGGATCGATGGAATGGATTTGGCGACGCAGAGATTGCACTGTCCTCAATGCTAAATCACGGTAACGGGAATCACCAGTTACTTGACTGAGTGCCGCTAAAAACAAGGCAACTCCAGAGCGTCCGTCACAAAGAGAATTGTTTAATACTTGCAGTTGATATCGTTCGGCGCGAGGCACAAAGTCTAAGCCAATCCAGTTAACGCTGCCATCAGGGTCAGAAATGGCTCTGGTTTCAAGTTGAGTGGCGATTTCCTTGGCTTCGGCAATCAATTGTTCTGAACTCAGCAACGGTAACGATTCCCCTTGCCATTGCCCACCTTGGCGGCTGGAAGTGGTTGCAATCTTGGCATCGAAGGAGCCTTGAATAATCGCTACTTGTCGAGCTAGGTCGGTTTCATCCAGAGATTGTAACTGGTTGAGCAGGTCTTGGTAACTGGATTGCTTGAAGTAGTTGGGAATGGAAGAAGAACCGTTTAAACTGAGTTCATCAACCACAGCACTAGCTGTGAAGAAGGGAATATCCAATTGTTCCATTGCTCGGAGTTCCGCGCTCAAAACAGGAAAGGCGTTCGGTCTATTTTGAGCAACTAGAAAGGCACGACTGAGAACATCGAGTTGAATACTGTAATCTACGCCGTGTTTGAGGTAATCGGGTGCTAAAGCTTTTTGAAGGATGATCCCATAGATGCGGGTGTTGCGGAAGATAAAACGCACCTGCTGATTTTGCATAGCAGATAGCAAATGGCTTGAAATTAAGAAATCTTTGTGCGCCATCAAAAAGCGATACATCCGCTCAAACCCAGTGGTGATTTGGAGTTGATAATCGTTTGGAGACAGAGCAGTTTCACCCAAGAACGGTACATTTTTCCCAATCGGCAAGGTTACAGGCTCAGACAACAGATGCATATTATCTGTATTAATGTTCTGCCAGCGCGGCACTTTGCGGGGAGATAATCGGGGATCTGTGCTGCCTAACCCGCTAATATCATAAGCGACACTGCGATCGCCACTAAAATCCCAACGCGGTAAAAGTCCGGTGCGGAGTACGGAATCCCAAAATTGTTGTGTGGCGGTTGTTTCTAAATCTTGGGTAAGCGGTGAGTCTTCAATGAGATTCGGTTCATGGTGCAGCAGCGTTTCCATGTCAATCAACACCAGATGTTCGCCATTGGCAATTAAGTTTTCGTAATGGCAATCTGTAGCTCTGAGGGCGTAAAGCACACACAACAACATCCCAGAACGCTGATAGAATCGTTTCGCAGCTGCTTCATCAACACAAGGCAACTGTTCAACATGTTCTACCCAACCGTAACCGTTGCGTTCTAGCACCTGAATGACTTTAAAATCTAAAAGATTGCTGTGTTGATTACACCAATCCAAAAATTGATTAAAGACAACCTCTAGTCCTAAATCTTTGGGTTTATAAACAAGTTTAAGTCCAGACTCAAAGGTGAGCAAAATCACCGTTCGTCCACGCTTATGTGGATCGGAAAGAGAGGCTTGAATTTCGGCAACTTTGTTTTGAGAAAATGGGGCGATCGCTTCATCAAAAGTTCGTTGAATATCTGTTCTATCTGCAATTAAACGTTCGAGAAATTCAGCAGTAAACTCAACCCAAAAATTGACTGCTGTTGCCACTAAACGACCGAGAACTGGATACTTTTGGAAGAACGTCAGCATTCCATCTTCTAGGAGTTGATTGACGAACTTGGTGTAGTGAGTGTTATTGCTTTGTGTCTCCAGTCCTAGTAAGCCGAGCAAGCTTTGACCAAAGGGACGCACCTGAGAAAATTCAAAATCTAATGTCTTAGTGCAAAGTCCTGCTAATCGTTGCAGTAGACCACGTTCCAAAGAGGTGTAAGCAGCTTGGGAAAGAATCGATAAGGGAAGATACTCTTGGGTGAATTGACTGCCGCAGCGAGTCAGTAATTGCTGTCTGGCTACCAAAATAGCAGGCAAAAGGATATCTTCAAAGGCGATCGGATTTTGTGAATCGATTGGTAGAAATACTTGCGTTGCAGAATTGAATCCTGTAGCGGTTTGGATGATTTGCTGCAAGGTTTCTGCCCACTCAGGCAAAGGTCGATCGGCAAGCAACTCGACGGTTCCCAATTTGGAACTAACAGTATCGAGGTCTAGCCCTTCCCATTGTAAGCGTTTGTGTAACGTATCCAATTTACCTTCTGCTGCAACTTGACACCAGCGATCGCGCCGATGGTTAATTTCTTGTTCATTGACTCGATCGCCATTAATTGCAAATCTGCTTTCATCAAGGCGCTCCCAGAGAAAGCTAGCATTGGCAGCGATCGCCCTTAATTCGTCTGATGTTTTCTGTTGGGATAAGCGAACAACTTGTTGAACCATAGCTGGATTTCTCATAGTGGGAGTTAAAACAGAGGTATCAATCAATACGGTTCGGATAAGCATTTTTCATTTTCCTTGTGGTCTGGGGAAAGGGTAAGGGGTAAAGGGTAAAGGATGTATTCAAAACCTTTCCCCTTTTCCCTTTCCCCTTTAACCGAACCGTATTGAGGTATCAATGGGATAAAGCAGAAAGTAGGAGTAAGAATTATATTTTCTTAAATTTGGTGAGAATTATGAATGGAATTCCCTCTTTACCTTCATAAAAAAGCAAAGAAGGAATTCAATACTTGTCGGGTTTTGGGGAAAGGGAAAAGAAAAAACCTTTACCCTTTAACCTTTAACCTTTACCCTTTTCCCCCTTTTGCAAAAAGCACTTTTGCAAGAGGTCTATACTTTTTTTAGCAGCAACCAGCGTGTCCACCACCGCAGGAATCTGTATGACATAGTTTGGGCGCACTATCAGCCATCATCCCGCCGCTAACACTGAGTAATTCCTCTTCACTCAGTTCGTTGGAGTCCACAAAAGTAAACTCTGCCAGTATTTGAGCTACGCTTTCAACTGTGAAGTTATAACCTTTTTCTGTACTGGCAATTAACAACAGTTTGATGGCTTCTGTTTGGGTAACTGCTGCTTGCATGTTCTCACGTAACTGGGTGTTTTGGAGTAGGTTTTTAATTTCTGACAACATAACTAGATTCTCCTATTGGTGGTACTAATTATTCATGAGATTTTCTCTCTCCCTTGCTCAAAGGAGCAAAGAGGGAATTTGTTATGCGGCATCTCTTTCTGAGTTGAACCTCAGTACCAAGTATGGAAATTATCCAAATTAAAATATTGGAAAAGTTGGATCTAAAAAGCTCTTTTAGAAAAACAACTGACCTTGGAGGCTACAATGCCAAAGAGAAAGAGAAGCTACATACCTTTTTTAGCAGTGTCTGTCACCACAGCCTTCTGTATGACATAGCTTAGGCGCACTATCAGCCATCATTGCACCGCGCAATGTCCGCCACCACAGCCTGCTGTATGACATAGCTTAGGCGCACTATCAGCCATCGCTCCACCACTAACACTAAGTAATTCTTCTTCACTCAGTTCGTTAGAGTCCACAAAGGTCAGTTCTGCCAGCATTTGAGAGATGGCTTCAACTGTGAAGTTATAACCTTTCTCTGCACTAGCGATCGCTATCACTTTGATAGCTTCTGCTTGGTTAGCTGCTGCTTTTACTTGCTGTTGTAATTGTGCGTTTTGCAGCAATTCTTTAATTTGGTGTAGCATAGGTTTGTTCTCCATTTTTATTGACTTATTTATACGGCAGAGATTGCGCGCTTGTTTGGGGCGGTGTTCTCTGCTTTTCTGATTTGAATTTAGAAAAAAATAGGGGAGAACTAGGGGAAATAGTTGCAATTGCAGAAAAATTTTTTAGCAGAGATTAATTCAGGGATTAGCTATATCATGTCCAGCTAATTAGTTATAATTCCCGAATCTATGCAGAAAGCCCAAAAACCCCTGCCCCAATACGGTTTGGATAAGCATTTTTCACTTTCCTTATGGTCTGGGGAAAGGGAAAGGGTTAAAGGGTAAAGGATGTATTCAAAAACTTTCCCCTCTGCACCTCTGCACCTCTGCACCACTGCACCTCTGACTTCAAGCTTGTGAGAAATGCGGGAAATTGTATTAAAGGGGAGCGGTACTGATACCGCGCACAAAAATATCTACACAGGTTTCGATATAGTCCTCACAGCTATAGCTGCCTTGATTGAATTTTGCACTGCGGCATAGCATTCCAGCTAACAGCATTCCTGTAAACATATCGACAGCCGGAAATGGATCGAGGTCTGCTCTGACAGTACCTAGTTTCTGACTCGATTGCAGGTAAGCTACCAGTTTTTCCGCTAAGGGCTTGGCAGCTTCTTGAATCACTTGTTTGGCTGCCTCTGGATGACGTTTAGCTTCTCCAATGAAGGTACGAATTAAGTCCTCCTGTGTCTCTAGCATAGTATTGTAAAGATGGGCATACTGTTTTAAATCAATATTTAGATCCTGTGTCCACGCTTCGGAGTGTGCAAGGGCTTCTGTCTGGAGTGCCAAAGCATTTTCCATTACTGCTCCCAAAAGTTGTTCTTTGCTAGCAAAGTGGCGAAATAAAGTCACCTCATTTACACCAGCAACACGAGCTATTTCACGGGTAGTTGCTCCTTGAACACCTAAACTGGCAAATACCTGCAAGGCGGCTTCTATCAAACGTGTACGGGTGAGAGTTGATGAACGTATGGTTTTATGCATTTATGATGGCAAGTACTTACTTTCATCATAGATTATGTAGAAAAAGTGGTCGTAATTTGGGAACAATAGTGTTTATACCAATATTTTTAAAGTTATTGAAAATATTTACCTTCTCAAATTGATTTGGGTGCGATAGCTAATGTTTTACTCATTTTAGTAACTGGAACAACTATCCCACTTCTTAAATAATGAGGTGCTTTTTGGATGGCAGTAAATCCTAGTCGTAAATAAAACCCTTCGGCATAAAGGCTAGCAGTTGTAATTACCTTATCTATGCCTTGCTCAATTGCTTTGTCACAAAAATGTTGAACTAAAGCACGGCCAATCCCTTTACCTTGATATTTAGGGTGGACATACAACCCGATGAGTTCATCAACAATGAAACTAGCAAAACCTATAACAATATCTCCCTCGACCGCAACCCAGAAAGATTCTGCTTTCATACTCTTCAAGATATTTGAACCATCAGGTTTGTCGCGGTAATTGCGCCAAGCTAAAAGTTCTTTTTGGGTGTAGAAAGTTGCAGGTAGAGCTTTGATAGCAGCAATATGAATTGCACTCAGCACCCACGCATCTGTTTCTTGGGCAGGTCGAAGAGATATTTCGTTAGCGCTCATAGGTTCAGGGCTGGCATTCAGATTACAAGAGAAGGCAGGAGGCAGGGGGTACAAGGAAAGCAGTATGAATGAAAACTTTAGTTCTGGGTCATTTGCCCAGTTTCAAAAAAAGAATTGTTCTATTTATACACTTGTTCACAGAAATCTTGATCCAATTGCTCTCCCAACTTGCCCAATAGTATAACTCCTGAAATATAATCTACGGTAATTCTATCGCTGAAAAGTATAATAAGCTTTAATCAACACTAATTCTATCGATAAACCGTATATTATGGATAAAGCAATAAAATAACCAACTTCAAAAGACAAATTTTGAAGTAATCAAGCAATATCTTGTGATATTGGCTAATTTTGGTGTGTTTATTTTGAATATCTTCTCAAAGCTTGTGCCCTTAGAGTATTTAGCAAGCTGGCAGACATTAGAAAGTCAAAAGGAGTGAATGTGATCAACGCCATACAAATTAACGAAAACTTGACAACAACAGGACAAGTCATACCAAAACAGCTTGAGCAAGCTATTCAGGAAGGTTTTAAGTCCGTTCTCAATCTGCGATCGCCTGATGAACTAGGATTTTCTAAGGATGAGCAAAAAGTAGCAGAAGCATTGGGGCTGTATTATCAAAATGTTCCACTCAAGGTGGATCTAAAAAATTTGAATGAAGAGGTGATTACCAAAATCCTCACGACACTCGAACAAATCCCGAAACCAGCAGTTGTGCATTGTGCCGCCGGGATGCGCTCGACTGGAATTGCGCTGTTGAGTATCGCTATCCAGGAAGGATTAACACCAGAGGAAACCTTAGCAAAAGCAAGAAATCTCGGCTTTGGATTCTTTGAACACGCTGGCGTTAGTCCCCGATTGAAGCAATTATTTGTGGACTACGTTAACAAACACGCGAAGATAGCTTTACCTGCTAGCTGCTCTTAATACAGTATGGCGATCGCTTATTTGAGGGATCTGAAGCTGGAGATAGCTAAAAAATCAAATGCCCAAGATCGAGGCGAAAGTACTTTTCTTCTGAGTAAGTGCCTGACATTAGTAGCCTAGCAAGCAAACTCATCGATAAAGAGAAGAAATTAGTTTTAGCTCTCTAAAAGCATTTTAAGCTATTTATCTATTGGTGAGAATTTTGCTTGTAACACAGTTTCTATAGCTGTTTGTATTTGAGGATCTACTCCTTGGGCATATTCTAGAGGAAATGGAATATTAATGTCTGGTATTACACCTTTACCTTCCAGCCTTTGATTGCCGTTAACAAATACATTCGTAACTGCAACATAAAGCAAGCTACCATCTCGCATTAAATAAGGACGACCTGCAAGTACAGCTCCTGCCGTTTGAGTTCCAATCACTGAGCCAATCTTACTTTGTTGAAACCCAAACGCCAGAATTTCTTTACTACTACGACTTCCTGAGTTCACTAACATCACTACAGGTTTTTTCCATTGATAGTTATAGGTATAACGGCGTTGGTTTCGTGGAATGTTAGTGATGCTGAGATTATGTTTGGCAGTAAAGATGTTGAGATAACTAACATCTCCTCCACCCCATCCATCTCTTAAATCTAAAACTAAACCGTCTGCATTTTTTAAGCGACCATAAATCAGTTCATCTTGAAGTTGTTGCTGGTAGGGGTCTGCTGCATTTGACCATATATGAATATAACCAATTTTCTTGCTATCTTGCTTAATTAGCTTAGTACTAGCTATCTGAGCTTGCAAGAACATCGTGCTAGGATCAAAAATTTTTGGGACGACAGCAACTTTTTGCTGGCTGCTCGGTTCGAGCGATCGCTGTATCAACATTTTGACGGTTTGGCCTGCTTTTCCAGCAAAAGAGTGTATTGGATGATATGAATAACCATCAACACTTAAAATTTGATCCCCTACCTTTAAGCCAGCTTTCGCAGCAGGGCTTTCATCAAGAATAGAGCTAATAAATGTTTTGCCATTGATATCTTTGGTGAACAAGCCAATATCAGTATATTCAACTTTACCTTTAGGAAAAAGCTTTTTTAATTGCTTATTTAAGTCAGAATTTTTAGTTAAGAAAATCCCTAAAAGCTGATAGTAAGCAGGTTCATCTTGAGTATAAAACCGAGTATGAGAAGATTTGAGTTGAGAAAGCATTTGATTAATGACAACAGCAACGTCTTTAGTTGAGTTAGCTTTTATTAGCTGAGGTTGATATTGTTTTTTAATGGATTTCCAATCTACTCCATTAAAGTTGGGATCGTAAAAATTATCATTTATTGTTTGCCAAACTTGCTCAAAAACTTGAGTTTCTGATTTTGCGAATATTGGCATAAGCGGCGAACTCAACCACAGTAGAAGCAAAATAGAAACACTTAAAATAAATATTCTAGCTGATTTTTCTAAGAAAGTAAGCTGGAATGTTCTCATGTTATTGTGTCTTTTAAGTCAGTAACTACGCTATCCTGCCTCAAAACCCGATGCATTTATTACTAATAACATTTATCAGACTTTGGATAGAAGCGCTAAAAGATGTATTTTAAATTCCTTAATAGTATTTTCTACTTCCCAACCTTGATGATAAAGTCTTGCTAGCAACTCTATCAGTAATTTTTTAATCTTTAATAAGCTATAGCAATCTAGAACGAGTAGTGAGAAAATACTGAGGCTGCATTAATTATTGTTTCACTAAAACATACTCAAGTAATATAGCAGTCTGAAACAGAGATGATAATCAAATTATACTACTACATTACTTGAGTTTTATCGGTTAACCAAATTCCCCCTCAAAGGCAGGAGTGTTTCATTCCACCTCAAACAGGATTTATCAAGATGGTCAGCGAAAAAAATTGTAAGTATGGTGACGAATAAATGAACTTTTAAGCACTTAAATAATAGTAAGATTGTTCATTTTATCGGCAGGCCGGCAACAAAATAATCAATTCTTAATCGCTAGAACCCTTGCTTTTTCAGGCTCTTTAGGGAATGAAACGGCCCTGACCTCAATGGTAGGGCTGCTAATCGATACATTCAATGGAAAAATTTGTTCTGTGCTTGTGAGGCTAAAATTGGCGAATATCTCATCACCTTTGTTAAATAAGCCACTATCTTCATTCAGAGTACTATAGCTAACTGTCGATTGAAAAGTATAAGTCCCTGCACTAGTGATGTTTTGACTTGGAAACAAGAACAAATCATTATCTCCTCCGTTGAAACCGCCATTATCTCCAACTAGTTTAGCTCTGAGTTGGAAACCAACCTCATTCTCAATAAGAAAAGTTTCAAATGAAGTGAGTCTGACATCGACCGTTACACTTACGTTCGGCTCTGAATTAGTAAAAAGATCAATTGATAGTGTGGGATTACATAAAGTTGCCATACTTAGTTATCTCTTGAAGTACTTATCTTTATTTACACTGCTAAAAAGTAAATTTGGTACTATCATTATGTGTATTATTAAGGTAGATATATTAATAAATATACTTATGCTAATATCCACCAACAGATAGTTAATATCAAGTAGGTAAACTGTTAATATGGGTTTAGCTCTCCGTGTTTTGAAGCCTTCACCACTTAAAAATTCTTAATTTATTAACAACTGTTTTCGGTGAGCCATTGGGCGAGTTGAATCACAACACCATTGGAATCTGTGAGTTGAAAGAACCTTTCAACCCAAGATTCAGTCTTGAACGCATTTGTAGGGGTGCATAGCTATACCCATGAACTCCTCTGCTGTCAAGGGCAAAGAGATGTCTTAACCGAACCGTATTGCCCCCACAGCCTTTGCTCCCTTAGTCGGGGACTTAGCAATTATCTGGCAAGAAAGCGGCACCAAAGATGTTTTAAGTAAATCGCTAGAGTGATTGAGGTAAGTTTCGTCAGTTTGATGGATGTCTCAAAGTGCTGAATCTGGTGAAATTGTTAGGAAAGGAAACGTTTAATTTAAAACTTGTAAAGTATTTATGATACAAATACCAATTGTTCGCCAAATTCTATTAGATCCCGATACTGGATTGCTACCATATCTTAGTCAACAACTTCAAACACAGAGCTTTTCATATTTTAAAAGCCAATTTGGTTTTTAAAATATGAGTCTTGTAGACAAGTTATCTCTAAGAGCTGATTCGTAAAAAAATATTAAGCAGGCTTATCTTTGTCAGACCGAGATTCGACGTTTACCGAGAGATTTCCACTTCAATTCACGCCAAATTCAAACTGTACACTGATTTAGTGGAAGGGGTTGGGCTAGATGAAGCATACCTGGATGTTACTGAGAATAGGCAAAACATTACCTACACTTCTACGATTGCAAGATATATTAAAACTGCAATTTTTGAAGAAACGAAGTTAACGGCAACTGCGGGTGTGTCGATTAACAAGTTCCTAGCAAAAATGGCATTAGGCCAGAATAAACCCAATGGACTAACGGTGATTTTACCAGAGGAAGCAATTGCATTTGTAGAGCAACTGCCGATTGAGAAGTTTCACGGGATTGGAGAAGTGACTGGGGCTAAAATGCACTCGCTCGGCATTCACAGTGGTGCGGATTTGAAGGTGCGATCCTCCCTTGGGAAGTATATTTACCACAAGTGATGTCTGCGGTGGGCTATGCCTACATCCCTTTCTGTGCTATCTGTGTTTGCATGAATTTAATATATGCAATCGGCTGCGATTTGTCGTCCACTCATAGTTGGCACTTTTATTGAGTCGCATGAACGATCGCTTAACCCATCTCACAATGGAAGACTAACTCCAACTAAAGTTGGAATCCAACAAAATGCCTCAATTTAATCTTCAATCAGCTGGGGGATTTTTAGGGAGAATAGCTGGACAAAGCCAAATCGTAGTCGGTACTGGTAGTCTGCCAATCCAAAATTGTTGGGTGACGACTGGGAAAAGGGGAAAGGTTAAAGGGGAAGGGGTTTAAAACATGAGTCCCTTTCCCCCTTGCCCTTTACCCCGCCAAGTTCCCTTAGCTAACTACTAGTGGATACTGGCAGCCATGCTTCAATTTGCTTTGCCATTTTCGTGGCATTGTTCTGAAGGCGATCGCATCCTTCCGAACGAGTTTTCATCTCCTGTGTTGGTTTTAGGTGTTATATCATGTCCGTATAATTAGTTATGATTTCCACAGTCATTGCACCCCACCCCCAGCCCCCTGACAGGTGTAGGTTTTTTACAATTTAGGAGGAGTTAAAGCAATAGAAGTCATCAACAGGAGTATGGGGGAAAGAACTCCAGCGATGAAGATGAATAGGAATATGATTGAGTAAATCAGCGCACAGGGTCAGTAATCCCAACAGAAAACAAGAAATCTGGCGTGTAGGATGAGGGTTGAAAGGTCGAGAAAATACGATATGTCGAGATGGAAGTTGTTCTAGGCTAGGGGCTACGGTGTACACACAAGTCGAAAAAAGCTTGATTTTCCATTGTTTTCTCGTTGATCTCGTTCCCATGAAGAGCATGGGAATGCCTGATTTAGAGGCTCTGCCTCCAGTCAGATATTGAGTCTCTGACTCAATGAATGCATTCCCAGTCTCCGACTGGGAACGAGGAAAAACAGGAAAGTCTTATCAAGCTAGGTTTTTAGGACTTGTGTGTACACCGTAGAGGCTAGGGGGAGAAGAAAGATTTTCAGCCTCGCCCCCAAGCATAACCATCCAAAGTGTGGAAACAGCGATCGCTAACCATAAACGCTCGGCACGTTGTCAGTCAAGCAAACGGGTATTGTGCCACTGCCAGCCATCAGATTTCACATCGCGGTAAACGCATTCAGTACTAGGACGTAAGCCGTACCAAAGTACTGAAGCGCTCATTGGTTCGAGATCAGTTAAAACCAACCACGGGTCTTTGTAGCCGATATCCCAACGGGCAAGTAATGTACATTTAAGTGGATTAGTTTTAAAACAAACAATCCGACCCGACCAAGATTGTCCTGGTGTAGAAACCACATCCACCAATGGAAGCCATGTTTGATCTGGTGGAACTCGATAAGTTCCTTGATGGTTAATGCGTAAAAACGGATGCCAGCCTTGCTCGACAATCAGTTGATATAACCAGTCTGCATACAATCCTCGGTCGGCTGTGAGTATCACTTGAAACTGACTCGGAATTACACCTTGCAGCGCATTAATCAGCTTTTGCCAATGACATGACCAACTTCCTGGTTCATTGGCTAGTACAACACATCATGCGATTGGGATTCCACATCCTGCCAACAAAATATTCAGCGATAAGACTACGAACTTATTACCAATAGTCGTTGCGTCTAGTGCGAAGGCAATTTGTTTGGTGTTTGGTGGCAGCAAACTTAAAACCCACATTAGCAATGGTGTAAAACAACCGCTAACATCCAGACTGCGACGATGAAGCCCTTTTTTCGCTTCTGCCTCCTGATACCATTCCCTTAACCTTTGACGTACCGACGAGGCTTTTTCTTGATTCACTCTGGCGATAAATTGTGATATAGCCGTAGTCACATAGGTTAGGACAGTGTTGATTGCTCAAAGGCTTGAAACGACCGGGTTCTTACTCAGCACTCAGCACTCAGCACTTTGCTATACTTTACTCAAGCTACTTGATTTGGTCATTACCATGCCAAAACTCCACGTCGCCAGCCCCACCACTTGCGGTATCGACAGATGTGGCATCTTCTCTGATACTATGCGTGTCCACTGTTTGAGATACTCATTTTTTAGCATTTGAGTCTCATCCAAACTCGGTTTCTACTTTTATTTTCTGACGAAAGAGACTGAATACTCGCACCCTTGTAAAAAACCTACACCTGTCAGGAAGGGGAGCGGGGGGGAAGGAGAGCGGAGGGGCTGACAGGTGTAGGTATTTTACAAACGTAGCTGAAATGAGGTTTTTGCGTTGGTTGAAAACTCAAATTTTAGTCTCTGATTTTCCACCTAAGAACGAAATTTCGTTATTTGAACCACCTTTAGAACTCTGTTTGAGAGTATCCACTCATGCCCACATAAAAAACCTACACTTGTCAGGAGCGGAGGGGCAGGGGAGCAGGGGAGCAGGGGAGCAGGGGAGAAGTTGCAGTAAGTCTTTTCCCCTCTGCCCCTCTGCCCCTCTGCCCCATGTCCTCAAAAATTAGAAGCGATCGCACTTAAATCTGGCTCGATGAGTGAGTTTAGCAATGTCCACAACTGCAAATCAGTAAAGTCTGGAATTGCCATAAATGCACCGACTGACTGCAAAATTTGCGGATCGTGAGTGGAGGCGATGCCAATGGTGCGGATATCTGCGCCCACCGCTGAACGAATACCAGAGGGAGAGTCTTCTAAAGCGATCGCTTCTTCTGCTGTAATCCCCAATTTATTCAGGGCAACTTGGTAGGGCGTGGGATCGGGTTTACCTGCAATACAATCATCCGCTAAAACAATTATATGAAAAGCTTCTTTTATCTCCAAAACTTCTAGCATAAATTCTGCATTTAATCTAGGTGCATTAGTTACTAATACACGTTTTAATTGGTGTGTTTCTGTCCATGCTAGTAGTTCAGAAAATCCACTTAGCGGTTTAAGATGCGGGGCGAGTTTGCGGAACAGCGCCTCTTTTTCGTCTGCAAATTTTTGCCCTTCTGCTGCTGATAATTGTGGCAGAATGTCTTTAACAATTTCTGGATTTAGCCTTCCACTAATTCGGGATTTATAAAATGTTTCGTCTATTTCTATGCTGTAATTTAACAGCATTTCCCGCCAAGCTCGGTAGTGTATGGGGTCAGTGTTGACAATAGTGCCGTCTAGGTCAAAGAGAATTGCAGCCAGCATGATTTTTCGGTAGAATGTAAATAATTGTTAACTTAATTTAAATAGTTTACATTGTTTTTTGTCTTTAGTAATTGTTCCTTTGTTAATACGGGGATTGGGGACTGGAGAAGAAAATTTTAAGAGTCAAAAATTAATCTACTAAATTCTAAAATCTATACTGGATAGGGCATATAAGGGCAGACAGGTAAAACCTCTCGAAAAACTGCCGTATAATTGATAACCTTCTATGTAAGCAAATGGTAGCCGCCACAAACTTTTTTCGCGTTGATGATTTATTAGTGCAGATTTACAACTCTGAAGCCGAAATGGCTGAGGATGTTGCCGAAATCGTGCAAAAGTATTTACAGCAAGTTCTTAATCTTCAGGATACAGCTGCTGTATTGTTAGCTACAGGTAACTCCCAACTCAAATTTCTTGATGCTTTGATTGCATTGGGTGGTGTAGATTGGTCACGGATTATTCTGTTCCATCTAGATGAATATTTGGGAATTACTACTGACCATTCTGCCAGTTTTCGGCGTTATATGCGAGAACGTGTAGAGAAACGGGTTAAACCTAAGCAATTTCACTATATAGAAGGTGATACATTACAACCAGTAGCAGAGTGCGATCGCTACACCAAATTATTGCAAGCACAGCCGATTGACTTATGCTGTCTTGGTGTTGGCGAAAATGGACATTTAGCTTTTAACGATCCATCTGTAGCAAATTTTCAAGATCCTTACAGCGTAAAACTAGTAAAACTGGATACTGTGAATCGTCAGCAACAAGTAAATACAGGTCACTTTCCGAATTTAGAAACTGTCCCCCAATATGCTTTTACTGTTACCATTCCAGCAATTTGTTCGGCTAAAAAAATTATCTGTCTTGCTCCAGAAAAACGTAAAGCCAATGTGGTAAAAGAGATGCTGCAAAGTTATATCGGTACAGACTGTCCGGCTTCTATTCTCCGTCAACAACCCCAAGCGACGTTGTTTTTAGATATTAATTCTGCTAGCTTACTATAATTAACTTAAACTTATTCACACGTCAATCTTCCAAGCTAATGATTGCAGCGATCGCTGGAATTGCATGAGGTAGTTTCAGTATACAGTAACGCTATAACTATCAAGCGAGATTTTATATCCAAATTCGCCAATACTGATACACTTTGTTCTAAAAATTTGATGTTTATAGAAGTCATAAACATCTCAAAGTAATGAAATAAAAGTTTCTAAATACGCCAGTCATCAAAATTTGGATTGATATTAAGCGACTGGCGAATCTAGCAAGCTTTGAAAAGGAGGGTATAAATAACTTAATAGATACCCTTAACCATCCTCAAAAGTTCAAAAGTGCTAAATTCCAGCACCTGATTTTGCTTCAGCACCCATTGGCGAAACATAATCACGGAAAAGAGTAATCTGCTGTTCATACTCTAATCCTTGAATTTTACCAAACAAGGCTTTAGCTTCGGAAGGAAGTTCATAATCACCAGGTACAGGAATGATAGTGCCATTATCCATCCCTTGAGATAATCTATACCAAAACAGGAGTTTTGTGGTATCACCCAAAGAGCCATATTCACGAGAAATTTCGCTATCCGCTTTATTAATCAAATCACGCTGAACTTGTAATTGTTGTTCGTGAGATAATTCCTTAACTTGATTAAATAAACCTTCAGCTATTTCTGGAGAAACAGTACTGGCTCCAGGAGCAGCAGGAGTAATTGAACCCCCCATTTCTTTGTAGATAAACCAAAACAAAGCAAGTTGTTGATCTACATTTAACTGTTGCCAAGCTTGAACGTGTTCGCGAATAGTGGGATCGTTAGTTTGTGTGGATGTCATGATTAACTTCAATTGCAATTATTTATTCTTAAATAATGTTATCAAATGTACATTTTAACTTTTACCCTACTGAAGACAGATGTCTGAAAATCATAAAGAAGATCGTTCAAAGCCAAAATAATGCTTGGCAAGTGCCAAATGAAAGAGTTAGCAATTAGAAGTCTGTTGTCGAATTAAAAGATTGTTAGAAGCTATTTCCCTAGATAGATGTTAGCTTGATTACAATAGTGGATAAAAAAGCACCACTTGTTAATCTTTAAAAGGGCTAAATTTAGAACTTACGCATTGACAGAAGTAAGCAACTGCGAAGTAAATCTCGTTACAATACAGAGCCTTGTAACGCTCTTGTGGGTGGGTTACTGCCTCCAGTCAAATTAGGAGGCAGCAGGCTCTAATAAGCTATTTCTATGTTTTGTATGAGAACGAGATAAACAAGAGAACAATGGAAAATCGGTTTTTTATACTTGTATATACACTGTAGCTTTTTAAAGGGAAGGAGCCAAAGTTATGCCTTGTCTCTTTGAGGTTCTTTTTTGTGATTTATGCAAAAGGTTTACTTTATTCTCTACACAACGTTGCGCGAACGCAGGAGTAGCGAGTTTCGGAACATTATTAGTAATTACAAATGACGAATCGTCAATCTCTATTTTTGTAGGTTGCGATCGCTTTTCAGAATTAAGTTTTTAATTATCTTCTTAACTGTCTTAACTGTCATTGCATTTTTGTGAAGATAGTCAGAAAATACAAATGTAACATTTAATAGCACAGAAAGAACTTACCGTTAAAATTAATTTACTTGATTACTTAATTAAATCTGAAGAACCCTAAAGAGACAAAACGTAGCTTTGGCTACTTGTTTCTAGGCAAATAAGAGATTAAGGGGAGCGATTACGATGAACGTCATCAGAAAGCGTCTGTAATAATTTTTTCTCAAGCACGTTTTTTCAATGATTTATATTCAAACTCAGCAACACCTAGTTGTTTTTTAAAGTAAGCACGGTAGAGTTCACAACGCGGTAGGATACGATCGCCTTCATAAGCGATCAAACCCAAGCTTTCGAGCTTATGAGCGTCAATGGGATTGAGAGAAATGCTTTGATTTGCGGCTACAACTTCAACATACGCCTTTACTAAACTAGGATTTTCTTGTAAAATTGCCCAGTGTCGCCATAAATGATAGCGATAGATACCGCCGTTAGCGATCGCATCTTCTATCAGTTCTTCTAAGGTCATTCCTTGACAGCATAGATAATATAGAGCAATCCGAATCAGTGCTGGATGTCCCCCCACGAGAGACATCAGTTGGTTAACTTCGTTATTAGAAATCCAATCTAAGCCATGTCGTTGGGCTAAGTATTTTACTTGGTGTTCAGTAAATTCTGGCAGATGGATCGGTAGTCCAATATTAAATGGAGAACGGTTGATATCCAGCGAGACATATACTTCTGTGGAGTAAACTACCACTAATCTTAGTTTCTGCAAGTTGGGATCTTGCCGTGCTTCTTCATACCAAGAGCGCAACAAACCAAAGAACTCTGAAGCAATTTCTGGATATTCAAAAAAGCGGTCAACCTCATTTAACACTAAAACTACTGGACTTTTGCACTGCTTGAGCAAATAAGATTGCAAATATAAACTGCAACTCAACTTACAACCTATTTCCTCATCCCAGTTGTCATCTAGCTGAGGGTCAATGTTTAATTCTGTTGCAATTTGCCAGCAAAGAGAACGCAAAAGCTTATTTAAGTCTGTCAGACAGCTTGAATCGATTTGGTTGCAATTCACGTTCACCGAGCGATAACTTTGCATCTTGGTAAAGGCTAACAACCGCAGTACAAGAGAACTTTTTCCCATTTCTCTTGGTGCTCGAATCCGAATCACACAGCCTGGTTGAATTACTTCTCGATAAACAAGTTCCTCGATGGGGGGACGATCGACATAGAAGGGGGAATCTACAGGTACGGGGCCATCTGGGTATGACCAAAGATTATCGAGTTGGTTATGGTATTGAGTTGCAAGAAAATCTAAGGGTAAAGACGTAAGTATTTTTCCTTCTCCTGTGTCTAAAATTACTGATATGGGTTGAAAACCTTCAGTATAATTCTGCTCACTCAGGATTCCATAGTCTTCGCTGCACAATTCAAGGTTAAAGGCGCTAAAGCACAATTTCAAGGTTTTTTGATCTACGCCTGTATTCAACGACCATAATCGGTTCAGAGTTTTGGTAGATACTTTCATGCGATCGCCTAAATCTTCTAGAGTGAAGCGTTCTCCATTGTTTTCTAGCTTTTCCATAGCCAGAATCGCCCCTTGTAAACGCTTTAGCCCAGCGATCGTTAAGATAAGTCCCCGCTTTCGCGTACTCTTAGATTGCTTCATATCATTAATTATCTATCTACTTTTTTTCTGACCGTCTTAGCTATCTCCTCATTGTTTCACGTTTTTAAGCAGTTATTGAACAGTTACTTACCCGTTCTTGAAGGGTTTATTAGTCAGTAAAAAAATATACACTTTTATTTGAAGAGAATTAGATGGGTAGGTATAAATAAACGTCACTACATCAATTGCCATTTTTGCTATTTCTATGGAAAGGTGCTGACATTTCTGTACCAAGCATCTTTTACCATTTGCAAATAACAAATGACAAGCCTTAATAGTTCACTTTATTTGTACTGCCCTATTAAGTGTTGCAAAAATTACACTGTAGGAGAGGAATGGAAGTGAGGTATTTTGAATGCAACACGCAGTAGGGGCGCATAGCTAACTATGTGCCCCTACTAAAGACCTATATTTTAGGCAACTGAGAAACGCTACAATCTTTCATCAAGAAGAGTAAGCGCGTTACCCAAGAAGTATTTGAAGACTTTGTTGATTTAATACCAACGTCTCTATGGGTTAACTAATTTATTGGCGAAAAGTTATTACTACTTGCTGCCAATAGGATATTTTGATGCATTTAGCGTGCAACTTTGTCTGTGATATTTCTGCCTGCCTTTGCCGCACTATCCCCTACATCACTAGCAGTTTCTTGAGCGCCCTCTACATACCCAGATCCAAATTCTTTGAAGGCTTCTCCTGACTGTTGTCCAATCTTCTGAAGTCGTTCGCCAGGAGAAGCTTCTGTTTCACGAGCATCTTTAAACCACTGCCCTACTGTTTTCGGCCTTTGAGCATCATTCTGCTCTACCTTTTCACGAACTCTCTCTTTTAAGCCTTGGTCATTTTGCCCATCACTAACATTCGTTGTCAGCATTAGAAAACCAACTAGGACAACAGCCAAAAAACCTTTTACCTGAAGTCCTTTAAGCAGGGAATTGATGTGACTAATCGTCCTAGAAATCAAATTTATCATGCCAATTAACTTATTTTTTGAGGTACTAGTAAAGACTAACTATAAAAAGGCAATTATCCTTCTAGCAAAAGGCATATCTTAGTTATAAAAAAGAAAGGCTTCTTCAACCCTGGGGAAGAGAGAACTTATTTACGCTCTTTTGTGGATCTGAAAAAATACAATATTTGTAGATTGGCTTGAACAAAGTGAAACCCAACAAAAGCAAGGATTTTTGGTGTTAGGTTACTCTGCAGAAAGCCTCTTTGCGTCTACGTTCCTCAACTAAAGCTACACCTGTATTTATCAAAACTAGTCACAACAAGGGTTTGTGATTTTTATCTGTCAAGATTGCTAGTCTGTTATTTGGCCTACTCACCTAACTCTGTCCTTAACAGTTATTCGATGTTAGATAATTTTGTCTCAAAGTCTACCCCTGGCTCTTTCTCAACTGTTGTTAGCCCATTACGGAAAAGTATTATGCTCAAAAAACTACAACAACTCAAAGCAATTCTGGGTTATAAAAACTCAGAAAATTTGGGTGATATTGCCATTCTTAAATCTGAGTTTTTTGGTACTAAAGTTTCTCCAAAAGTCACTTCCAAACTACAACCAGTAGTGGGATATTATCCTGCAATTGATTTGAACCTATTAAGCCAATATCCTCAAGGCACTTTTGGACGAGAATATGCCAATTATATGGAAACAAATCAATTAAAACCATTAAACATCAGCCCTGAACTAGTAGACGTTGCCAAACGTAATCTATTTGCTCTGCGATATTTAGTTACCCATGATATTTTTCATGTCTTGCTTGATTTTGACACCACTTATGCAGGAGAAATTGGTGTACTTGCTTTTGCTGCTACACAAAACTACAGTAAATCACTCCAAATCGGTCTGTGCTTGGATAGCTTGCTCTATCCAATTTTAGCTCCCCAACAAATCAAAGCGATTTTCGTCAACCTGGAGAAAGGGCGAGAACTAGGCAAGAAAGCTGATTTTCTGTTGGGCTACCGCTTTGAAGACCATTGGGAAGAAAGAACCAATTGACCATCTGAGAAAAAAGTTGAGATTACCATAAATTTCCACAATTCATCCGAAAAAAGAATTTACTTACTTAATAACAGCTTTTTTAAAAGCTTTGCTCTTTTTTTATAAAAAATGCTTGATATTGCTTAGGCTGGCAAATGTAGCACTAAATACATTTTTAATGCTAGATTTGGTTTTTAATACAGATATAAGCAAAAAAAACATATACCTTTAGCGGTAAAAATTATCTATCTTAAGAAATAAATACTTAATGGGTAATTCCTGAAGAGCTACTAATAACAATTAATATTCATAGACTTTTAGGTTAGAGACATTGTTTATCTGACTAAGTGGATTTATATGGTAGTCCTTAGATATTTGAAGGGCTTGCAGATGACAAACTAATCACATTTTTTCTCAACACGATAACTGCTTCAGGTGGAAAGCCAAAGGATGAAATACTGGATAACGAAATTAGTAATCTGTGTAGTATTACTGTCTAACTTGTTTCTATCAAATGATTATGCAGAAGCAACCCAACTTTCAAATACTTCTAATATTGATGTACAGCAATTAAATACACTGCCAGTAGTTGAAAACGTAGCAAGTGCTGACAATAATCTTGCTGAGATTAAAAAGCAAGATTTTTGCCGATTTAATGGGATTGTTAATCGGGTAGATAAACTAGAGGGACTCTTCACACTGTATTGCAGCGAGGATTCAGGAAAAGTTTTCTTAGAACTTAAGCAAGAGCAGCTAAATAAAGATTACCTAGCTATAGTGACATTGGAATCAGGCGTTGGGGAAAGTGGAATTTATAGTGGATTACCTCTCTCTGATTTTATCTTTTACTTCCAACGAGTAAATAATAGATTGCATTTTGTTGTGCGGAACGTAAAATTCCGTACAGATAGTATACCAGAACAGCGATCGCTTGCTCGTTCATTTAGCGATTCAGTTCTTTATTCACTCCAAATAGCCACTATTGATCCAAACAGTAAAAATATTCTGCTCGACCTGAATGAACTGCTAATGCAAGATTTTTCTGGATTAACTCCTTTATTAAAATACTCTTTACAGGCTGATTACCGCTTAGATGTACGCAAGTCATATTTTGGTGATGTTAACAGCTTCCCAGAAAATGTAGAGATTGATTCGATTTACGGTTTTTCATCACTAGAAGGCTCAAATTTAATCACTGTACCCGATAGTAGGGCACTCACTCTGAAGGTACACTATAGTTTTTCTCAGATGCGAGAAAACAATGGTTATATTCCCAGACTTGCCAATGACAGAGTTGGATATTTTACTACTGATTTCCAAGATTTTTCTCACAATAATGCTCACGAATCATTTGTACGTTACATTAATCGCTGGCATCTAGAACCATCCAATCCTGACGCCCCCTTATCTCCACCCAAAAAACCAATTGTATATTGGATTGAAAATGCTGTACCACTAGAATACCGCGATGCAATTCGTGAAGGCGTTTTGATGTGGAATAAAGCATTTGAAAAAGCCGGATTTCAAAATGCCATTGAAGTGCAGCAAATGCCAGATGATGCTAATTGGAAACCAGCAGATGTACATTACAACACTATTCGCTGGTTCAATTCTTTAGATGCAGGTTTTGCCAAAGGGCCGATGCGCGTTAACCCATTTACTGGGGAAATATTGGATGCAGATATCATTGTGGATGCCAATATGCTGCGCTTAGTTCAGCAAGAATACCACGCACTGCGCACAAATCCATGCCAAGAAAAGGCAGAAGGACGTGAAGACGAGGGAAAATTCCTGGATAAATTTGCCTCCTCTTCCTCTGAGTCCTGCTATGGTGTGGAATCTTCAAATCAAGCGGCTATGGGAGCGCTGGCGTTGTCAATGTTGCCAAACACTACATCTAGTAGTGAAACGATGAAGGAGTATGTGCATCAATATTTGCGTTCTCTCATCGCTCACGAAGTTGGGCACACTCTAGGTTTACGCCACAATTTTCATGGCAGCACCATGTTAGCGCCTCAAGAATTAAATAATACCGAAATCACCCACACCAAAGGTTTAGTGGGTTCGGTGATGGACTATGTACCTGTGAACATAGCACCACAGGGAGTACAGCAAGGTGACTATTTCCCAAGAGTTATTGGGCCTTATGATGAATGGGCAATTGAGTATGGTTATAAAAGATTTCTATCAACAGCGCTTGAGGTAACTATTCCAGAATCAGAAAAAAGTTTTTTAGACCAGATTGCACTAGCGTCGCCTCAACCAGAATTATCTTACGCAACCGATGAAGATATCTGGGACATCAATCCTTTGGCAAACGTCTGGGATATGAGTAGTGATGTGCTACTTTATTCGCAGTGGCAAATGGATAATGCTCGTTTTATGTGGCAGCGTCTTGATAACGGTTATCTATCGAAAGGAGAAAGCTATAGTAACCTGCGCCTTAAATTTAATAGAGTACTGAAATATTATTTTCGGAACGCTACTTTACTTTCTAAGTACATTGGTGGACAATCGTTTCGGCGTCTCAATACCAGTAATGATGCTGCTTGGGCATTTGTCCCAGTTTCACTTTTAAAACAACGCCAAGCGTTGACAAAGTTGCAAGAGTATGTATTTGCCGAAGATGCTTTTAGCTTTTCACCACAATTGCTCAATCAACTAGCACCCTCGCGTTGGGGACACTGGGGTAGTTCTGCACCTAATAACCGCCTTGATTATCCAATTCACGATCGCATTTTGAGTTTTCAAAGTACGATATTGCGATCGCTATTAGACAGCGATCGCCTAAATCGGTTACAAGATATAGAATTAAAAACTCTGCCTGGAGAAGCGCTTTCCATGCCAGAACTGTTCGACACCCTGCAAACAGGCATCTGGACAGAAGTTTTCACCTCCGGAGAACCAAAGCCAATTTCTAGCATCCGGCGTTCATTGCAACGGGAGCATCTGAATATTTTGTTACAGATGATGTTGGGTACTACTAATACACCTGAAGATGGTCGGACATTGGCTTGGTATGAATTGCGCCAACTCCAAAAAGCCATTAATGCCAGACTCAAACAACTTGGCGAAAGCCTTGATGTTTACACCTTAGCTCACTTAGAAGCTTCTGGCGATCGCATTATTAAAGCATTAAACGCACAATTACTTTCTAAATAGTCATTTGTCATTTTTCATTAGTTATTCTCCCCTGCTCCCCTGCCCCTCTGCTCCCTCTCTGCTCCCTCCCCACTCACCCAAAATCCCGCTGCAATAGACCAATGAAAACTTCTGGTATTTCCAAATGAGGTAATATTCCAGCATCTGCGATCGCATAAAAATCTCGAATTGCTCTTGGATTTAGATTTGCCAAGCGTTGTCCTAATTTGATGTCGGTAAATTGTGCCTTTTCTCCCCAAAAAATGACGGTGGGAACTGTCAATTGTTGAATATATAAACTCAAGTCAAAGTAAAGATCGCCTCGCAAAAATGCCAAAGCAGCAAACTTGGCATTAGGTTGTTGTGCCGAGGTTAAATAAGCCTCCACCATTTCTTGCGATACTCGTTGTGACTTAGCAAAGAGAAAACTTTGTAAAAAATTTCGGACTGCGATTTCATTTTCAGCACCAAGCATGTAAATAAAATTGTCCAACAGAGGCGCATTGATTACCGAAAGCGGAAGTCTGCGTCCAGCACCCTGCCCAAAATCATCAAATCCAGAAGGGGAAACCAAAAACAGTGCTTTGAATAAATTGGGTTGAACAATAGCTAGACGAATAGCAAAAGCGGCTGTGAGAGATGAGGCTACCACTGTCACCGGCTGACGACAAGTTTGGATGATAAATTCTGCGATCGTGCTGAGATAATCCCTAATTTTATAATCCCGCACTGGATGGGTCGATTCTCCCCAGCCGATTAAATCGGGGGCTAAAATGTGGTAATTAGAGGCAAAAGCTGGGTAAACTTTAGACCATTCATAAGCAGACGCTCCCCCACCAAAGTTATGGAGAAATAGTAATGTGGGTAAATCTTCAGTGTCAGCAATTGTCCAAGGTGCATTCGTTTGGGTATAGTAAACCATTGCTCCTAAGGATGTATGGATAACTTTATGTCCAAAGCCAGGAGGTTGAAACTGAAGCATAAAATTACAAAGTTTAGTTTATTTGAATTTACATACAGTCAAACTAATTAATGATTCAAAATACATCTGTCTGAATAGTTAAAGAATCAGGAGAAGATTTGATGAATCAATATACAGCAGAATTCAGAAGTCAGAATGGGCTAAACCTTAGCTATCCGCTAACAGGAGTCAGAATTGGCTACGTCTCATTCATAATTTACCCTTGCTTTTTCTCGGCATCTCCTGTAATTTGAACAAGTTGATGAAGGTTATCACCAGTAATATGATATGCTCTGCCAAAACCAACTACAAAACGACCTTCACTTGGAGTTAGCCGGAAAATCCGAAAGTCAGACAAGCCGTGCAAAACCTCGATAATTTCACCAAACCGCCCTTGAAATTGCTCAACAATTTGATTCCACTTATCAGTTTCACGCTCTATCAACGTTGCCGTACAATCAAAACTCAAACGACGACGGGCAAAAATTAGATTA
This sequence comes from Nostoc sp. DedQUE12b, assembly GCF_034530835.1. Taxonomy (NCBI): domain Bacteria; kingdom Bacillati; phylum Cyanobacteriota; class Cyanophyceae; order Nostocales; family Nostocaceae; genus Nostoc; species Nostoc sp. DedQUE12b. The sequence goes on from NZ_JAVRCI010000081.1 coordinate 28,145, forward strand.
CTTTTAGCTTCATCCTCGATAAACAAGACACTAACATGAGGATTGGCATAAATATTTTTGGTATGAATCGAAAGACCACTAACGTAAATATAGATATTTTTAGAATCATCCATTACAAAGGGAGCATAACTAGCATTGGGTATTGCCTGTGCGCTCACGGTGCTAATAATTACACTCTCAAATGCTTCGGGGAACTTTTCATACTCAGCTTGAATGTTTTCAAGTTGACTCATAAGTAAATTACCGCTTGATTAGGAACACCTAATAAAGTATCTTAACGTGATTTCTTAACGTGCTTGAGCGATGTCTACGAGGAGCTACAGCTACGCATGGAATGCCCAAAAAATAAAAGCGATCGCTCCCTTTATTAACTCAAGAGCGATCGCTAATTTTTGAATTACAGAATACAGCTTAAGCAGCAACAGGTTCCAACAATTTAATGTCAGAGAAGATAAATTCCTGAGTAGAAAATTCTCCTGCTGTTTCGGTGCGAATCTCCCGACGATTTAAGATGAAATAGTCACCAACTTTTTCATACTCATCAATAAATTCGCTTCTACCACCCTTTTGTTCCCCAGTTTTAGGGTCATGGTACACAGAGTCATAGGTATGGGACAGGTAGCCTTCGCCAGTGTCGTGACTGCTGAAGGTGTCGATGGTAACATAAGTACCGTGGATTAGACGGTGAACATGACATACTTCATTATTGCGGACTTTGTATTTATCGCCTTCAGCCTTACCACCCATTAAAAGCTCAACCGCACCAGTTTCATCAGTTTTACCATAGGTAAAGGTATTGGCACTGTGGGTGTCTTCAAAGCTGCGGCGGACGCGGTGAATTGCTATCTCCCAGGCTTGACCATGAATTGCTTTCTGGGCTGACTCATCATCTACATCCAAAACTTCGGCTTTGAGATTGGCAGTGATGATAACTTTGCCTGTAAACACTTTATCATCATGCTTATAGGTAATATTTGCAGTATAACCAGGGAAATTCTTGTCCCAAGTATAGCGGTTTTCATAAGCAGCCCGGAAAAGTTCCTGAGCAGAGAGTTGTGTAACTGTCATGTGCT
>NZ_JAVRCI010000082.1:0-28491 GCF_034530835.1 Nostoc sp. DedQUE12b
CGATCGCAGTTTCTGAAGGACTGGCAATTACTACAGATGGCAACCTCACTGTTTCACCAGATGAAGAGAACTTGGAATCTAATGCCCCAGCAGAAACTGCAATTGAGCTAGATCGAGCGATCGCAGTTTCTGAAGGACTGGCAATTACTACAAACGGCAACCTTGTTACTACTGTTGCATCAGATGAAGCGGAAGAAGATGAAGATATAGTTATCGATCAGCCTGTCAGTCCTGTATGGCTCAAAGGAGAGACGGCAGAGCAGATTTTACAAAATTTAATAGATTTAGCTTTACCCGGCTCTGAACTGCTGCCCAAAGATGAAAAGGTTACAGATTCTTTGGCAACACAATTACCGCCACCATTACTGCTAACTTTAAGTCAGGATAATTATATTGCTCGTTGGGGACAAGCTCTTATAATCAACGGGTACATAGAATTCCAAGAAAAGATAAATCTAGATTGGGATGAAACATCATCTTCAAAAAGCTTGCGGGCGCTTGAACTAGAAATTGAACTGCGATCGCCCAAGAACTTGAAAATCTTGACCAAAATACGGCAACCTTTATCAGATAAGGAGTTGCCCTTTACGATCAATACCTCAATTGATATTCCTGCTGATTGTGAATCCAAGCTAATTTTGGCAGATATCAGTTTGTATGGTAAACTCGCCGATGCTGGTGAAGTCATGCCGTTAGCCACCCAGTCCTTCACCATTACAGCAGATGTAAGAGAATTACTGGCAATCACAGCCGCAGCAAAATCCAGTACATTTTTAAACGACCCCATAACATCATCGGACTCATCTGCTGCTTTCAGAGAAACAGAGACACCTGTTAGGCTCGATTTGAAACTATTAAATCTGGTCAAGACTCCAAAAACAGACCAGTCTCAGATAGTTAATCCATCTCCAAACACACCTTTACCAGCACAAATTAACCTGCAAGTTCTGCGAGAAGCCAACGTGCGGACATCTAAGCTCAAGAATTCAAGCATTTCGTTGCCTCAATTACCGAAATTGCCCCCTATTCAAAATGATGCCAACATTCCCACAAATGTTGTTGCAGAGCCACAGACACCGGAGGAGATTGTAGAAAAAGATGCTACTATAGCCACCATCAACTTGGAGCAGTTAGTCATTAAGCAACGTCGAATGCCAAGACTTGAGACTACTTTGCCATACTTGAAACGGCTACAAGCTTCGCCAGATGATGCCGAAGAAAAAGTAAAAAACAATGTTCTTCCAGATGCATTAGAAGTTAAAGCGGCTGAAGAAGACTTGCCAAAGTTGGACGCAGGTGTGGCTGAAGATGAAAATACACCTGAATTAGTAGTAGGTGATGCACAATTCCAGGAAGAATCTGTTGCTGAAGGCAAAGCCCCGCAAAATTCGCAATTCCAGGAAGAATCTGTTGCTGAAGTAATGGCCCCGCAAAATTCGCAATTCCAGGAAGAATCTGTTGCTGAAGTAATGGCCCCGCAAAACGCACAATTCCAAGAAGAATCTATTACTGAAGTAGTAGCCCCGCAAAATGCACAATTCATTACAACAGGAAACCTTTATTCATCTCCCCTGCTCAGGAGGTGGATGCAGAGTCAAGGATACTCTTTACCTGAATCTATCAACGATCTGCAACCTCAAGATTACAATAACTATGTTCCAGCACAGCAGATACCCCTTCCTCCTAGTGCAGAAAATGCGAATGTTGATGTTAACTTGCTGTTAGACCTAGATACCAACACGGAGAATAATCTGAACGAAGATTGGAGCAGTTCACACCTTCTCTTAGCTGAAACGCCCAAGGGACAAGAGAGATGGGAACAAGTCGAAGGATTGACTCCTGAACTGGAGAACTTTGGGGAAGATATAGACACAGCGCAGGAAATAGAACTGGGGATTGGAGAAGATACGGAAATAGAAAAAGTACCAGAAGAACCAACAATCTCATCGGCTCTGTTAACACAAGTACCGCCCCCTCCCCCTCCAATAAAAATAAATATAGCGTCAGCTTGGTTGGCGCAAGAAATCGTTGTAGATGATACAGATAGCGAACTGGAAGGTGATACAACTGGGAGTTATACCTTTGAAGAAAAGGAGCAACCACTGTTATATTCATCTTCTTCCTTACCTATAATTGCAGCAGCCACTGAGCCTTTGCCAACTCCACATTTGTATGTGCCAGAAGGTGAATTAATTGCTGGCAAGTCTGTCATAGTGCGCGTAGTACTGCCAGAAGTACCTCTGCAAGTTGTTGTTAAGTTATGGCTTGAAGATTATCAAACTCGCTACTTACTAGATGGCCCCCATTTATTGACAAATTTACTTCCTAATGTATCGGGAGGCTTGGAAGTGATGACACAATTAAACATTCCCTTTGGCTGTTTGGAAATTCGCTTAGGAGCGATCGCACTCGATCTAACAACCCAACAGGAGAGTCATAAAGTCACAATAGTGCGAACCGTGATTCCTCCAGACTTGCCAAGCTTGCAACTAGATGAACTCCTGGGTATGTAACTCAGGTATGAGGGTATTGGGCATTGGGCACAAGAGGCAGAGGGGCAGAGGGGAAAGAACCTGTAAAAGAACTCTCCCCTGCTCCCCTGCTCCCTATATCCCTATCTCCCAACGTCCCCTGTGTTAAAAATATGAAAGAATTTCAAAAATTTGGCAGAATTTGCAGTAAGCTCATTTTGAATTGTAGTGTGATTTCATAGGAACCTTTACTATGGCAGTTTCTTTTTTGCCTACTGTCTTGGCTAGTACTTCGTACTTGTCTGCTATCTTCGTGCCCATAATTGGTTGGGTTTTGCCAGGTGTGGTCTTTGCGTCTCTGTTTTTATACATTGAAAGCAAGGATATCAGCGATATCAACTGATACTGATGTAGTCATTAGTCATTAGTCATTTGCAAAAAACAAAGGACAAATGACAAAGGACAAAGTACAAATGACCAAAATTAATACCGCCCATCTCATAGAGACAGGCGGTTTTTTTAACGTTGATTTCTCAACAAATGCTAGAAAATTCTAACTTATAGTGTTCGGTTCAAACTAACTAATGTTAAATCGAAGAACCGAGTCCGGCGTAGGCACCATAAAAGAAAATGCCCAAGACTGTAATTATACCTAAACCTGCGATCGTAGCGACGACCCACAGGGGAATTCTCCCACTTCCAGACACAGCTTCTCTCCTCCCTTAACAACAAATCAACACACGTTGAATAAACAAAGATTAACAACAATACTTCCAGTTAGTTAAAGAAGTAACTGGAAAACAGAATCCCCAGAACGAAAACTAGTAGTAGTCCCAGGTATAGCGAAGTCCGGTTTAGTTCAACCGGTTGATTATTGGGATTGGGCGATCTTTCTGCCATAATTGCTCCTAACGTTGAATAAATTGCATTGCGGCGATCGCGCCCAAAAAGAATACAGTTGGTACACCTAAAGTGTGTACTGCCAGCCATCTAACGGTAAAAATTGGATAGGTAACTGGTTGATTGATGTTGTTTCCGCTAGTCATGATCTCAAATTACTTTCCAATAAATTCTTCAACTTGTTTTTTAGCTTCAAAACGGTTCTTCACAATGGGCACTTCTTGCCGCGCTGGTGTGAAATACTCGTTGGGACGGGGTGTACCAAAAGCATCATAAGCCAGTCCGGTGCTAACAAATAGCCAACCAGCAATAAATAATGCCGGGATGGTGATGCTGTGGATTACCCAGTAACGAACGCTAGTAATAATGTCCGAAAACGGACGTTCTCCAGTGGTACCTGACATTTAGCTCCCTACCTTATACATAGAGTGTTATTGAGTTTATTATCCTACAAAGATAAGAAAGAGTTACAAGTTGCAACGTTCTTCTCAGAAATTAGGGGAGAGGTAAGAGGTGATAGGTGATAGGGAATAATCTATACCCTGTAACCTGTACCCTATTCCCTTCTTCACTCCCCACTTACTAAGCTGCTTCTGGGGAAGTTGTTTCAGGATTTGGTAGATATTTGAGCAAAACGCCGCGATCGCCAATTATAAATCCCCGCTCTGGCTCTAAAAACACAATCTTGTACAAATTAGCTGCAACTTCTTCAACCTCACGGTCTTTTTCCCAGGTTTTGCCACCGTCGGCACTGCGTAGCAAATTACCACTACCGCCACCTACCCAAATTTCATTGGGTGTGCGATATGCCAAATCCAGTAAACCCCAACTGGTGGATAACTCTGGATATTTTGCTTCTTGCCATTCTTCAGGTTTAGTTGGGTCACTAAACTGAACTTGACCTCCTCTAGCTAGCAACCACAATTGCCCATTGTCACCAAAGCCCATGTTTTCTACGCGCCGAGAACTATTGCGGTTATGGGGAACCCAAGCATCTTGGCCTGGTTCCCAAGTCGAGTAGAAACTCCCCTTAGCGGAAACAGCAATATATTTACCATCAGGAGAACGTTCCAAGTTACGCACCACACCCACTGCTGATTCCACCTGGGCTTTCCAGTTTTTGCCGCCGTCTGTGGTCTTATATATGGCTCCAACATTAGTAGCCATTTCCGCTGTATTGTCTGCTAGCGCCTTAACTGCGATCGGACTACCTGGTAGCTTTTCGCTCAGGGGGATACGCGACCAAGAAGCACCTTCATCAGTAGTGTGTAGTAAAAGTCCAGGCTCTCCGGCAATCCAGCCTTCTTTACCTGCAAAACTTACTGAGTCAAAGCGATACTTCTGCTCATCCAGTTGCAGTGTTATTGGTTTCCAGGTATTACCACCGTCATTGGTTTCCAATAGGGTGGCATTGCTACCGACTAAATAGCCATGCTCAAGGTTATCAGTAAAAGCAATATCCAATAAATTCGAGTCTGTTGGCACAGAAATGACTTTCCAAGGGTTGTAGCTAACAGAGGGAACTTGGCTACACCCTATGCACATCACGACTACTATTAACAAGGCAAATATTCGTTGCCAACCTTTCACAATTGAATGCATCAGTATTTCTTAGTTATTTCTAAATTTTTGTAGGAGTTGGCAGCCAGGATGCTGTAAAGTCCTGGCTTTTTCATTTTGAATTTTGTTAGCGCAGTGTAAAGCCTCTGGTAGAAAGCGTTATTTGGAATTGTTTAAAGGCTGTCATTGTAAGCCGTAAAGACTGATAAAAAACAAGAAGCCAAGAGCCAAAGCACCAAAAATTAGGATATTCTTTTGGGTTGGCGTTAGGTTGTTAACACCCAAACCATAACCGAGATTTTCTTTAAAACCGGATGCAGTACCGGCAGGGCCGATGTTGGCAAAAGCGGTCTTTTTAGCAGAACAAACTGGACAGCGCCAATTTATGGGCAGTTCTGCAAAGCTTGTCCCTGAAGCAATATCATCTTTGTCGTCTCCCTTTTCGGGTTCGTAAACATAACCGCAGGCGCGACACTCGTAGCGGTCTAACACCGTAGTCTCAACAGCTGGTTCGCTCATGGCTAAGGCCTCGCAAAGGAGAAATCTTAAATATACGTTAAAAATTATGACATAATTGTTAGGCTTTTCTATCACTAGCAAAAGCGAATCAAATACCTGAAGTGCGTCTGTTTCCCAGATTTCAGAAAAACCAAACAGATATAATGTAAAAGAAAGTGTGCGAGTCGAGGTCGCTCGTCATGAGTCAAAACAACCAAAAAAGGGGGGTTTTGCAAGCAAGTGTCCAATGCTTGTCCTCATCTCCAAGGGGCGGAATAAGTAATTATTCTGTTTCACAGCTATGGAGAAAAGTCCAACTGCTCTGGTAGCCACAAACCGGATAGGGGGCAAGAGGAAGATTGGAAGGGTAAATGAAAATGAACTCTCGTCGAGGCTTCGTTATATTCAGGCTGACCGGAAGTGGCTAAATACGGCAGTGTTGGGAATAGAGTGATGGTCACTTTCACCCTCACCAAAGGCATTGAACCGTTATGCTTCAATGCATAAGGACACCAATTTCCCCGGAGTATAAGAGAGTACCCTCCCCAATCGCATCTCATACGTGCGGAACGAAGTAACCCCAATGGGGTCTAGCTGAAATTTTTATCCAGTTAGTAAGGAAGGAGTAATCCGACCCAAACCCCCAGTGGGAAAAGATGCCATAAGAAGCAAATGCTGTCAGCCGAAAGGCAACGGGAAACAATAACCGGACAGATAGGGTTATGCCTAGCCTGAAAGGGCGCAGACGTATGGCAGGTGAGTCTCTTGAAACTCAATGCAAGAAAACCGAACTCAAAAGGAAAAGTTGGATGCAATCCGCGAGGAATGCGAACGTAACTCAGAGAACAACCGAATGGAATAGCGTCAAATGGCGTAAAGCCAATAAAGTTGTCAGGCGATTGAGGCAAAGAATATTCAAGGCTACAAGAATGGGGAATCTCAAGTTGGTTCGCAATCTGCAAAGATTGCTCTTGCGTAGCTATTCAAACATCCTTCTTTCTGTAAGGAAAGTGACGCAAATCAACAAAGGCAAGAACACTCCAGGAATAGATAAACTGGTAGTCAAAACACCAGTAGCCAGGGGAATATTAGTAGATATGCTAACTAAGTTCATTCCTTGGAAACCATATCCTACCCGGAGGGTGTACATCCCCAAGGCTAATGGCAAAAAACGCCCTTTAGGAATACCTAGCATAATTGACCGATGCCTACAGGCGATTGTTAAAAACGCACTGGAACCACACTGGGAAGCCAGATTTGAAGGCAGCAGCTACGGATTTCGCCCCGGTAGAAGCACCCACGATGCGATTGGCAAAATTTTTCTCATTGCCCGTCCAAATAAGAATAAGAAATGGGTCGTAGATGCCGATATAAAAGGGTGTTTTGATAACATTGCCCACGAACCACTTATGGAAGCCATAGGGAACTTTCCATGTAGGAAGCTTGTTCACCAATGGTTAAAAGCTGGCTTCGTAGACAAGGGGGCTTTTTACGACTCCGAAACGGGTACACCGCAAGGCGGAATTATTAGCCCACTATTAGCCAATATAGCCCTGCATGGTCTAGAAAAAGCATTAGGCATAAAACACGACTGCAAAGGATACCTAATCAGTAAACGTGCCGTGGTACGCTATGCCGATGATTTTATAGTCTTCTGTGAAACAAAAGAAGATGCTGAAAAATCAGTAACAACCCTTAACAACTGGATGAAAGAAAGGGGACTTACTCTCTCACAAGAAAAGACAAAAATTGTCCACCTTAAAGACGGTTTTGATTTTCTTGGATTCAACATAAGACAATATCCAGTATCAAACACAAAAACCGGGTTAAAGCTACTGATAAAACCCAGCAACGAAACCATGCAGAATATACGAAATAAACTGAAACTTGTATGGCTGAATAATCAAAGTCAGAACGTGAACGTTATCATAGGTAAGTTAAACCCTCTCATTAGGGGTATAGCGAACTATCTTCGTATAGGGGTTTCTTCAGAAGCATTTCAGAAGCTTGACTCATGGATGTTTCTAAGAGAAAAAAGGTACGCCAAAAGAATGCACCCCCATAAATCTGTAGGATGGCGGAGGAATAAATATTGGGGTAGGCTGAACCTTGACAGAAACGATAATGGGGTATTTGGCAACAAAGAAACCGGAAACGCTCTGTTAAAATTTAGCTGGTTCAATATAGAAAGACACGTTTTAGTCAAGGGAACATCCTCACCCGATGACCCCGAACTAAGACAATACTGGAATAACAAGGAAAAAGAGAAATCCAAAACCTTGATACCCAGTTACCAAAAGATAGCGAAAAAACAAAACTATCTATGTCTTGTGTGCCATGAATCCCTGTTCAATGGAGAATCATTGCATCGCCACCATACTATTCCTCGTCACCTTAATGGCAATAACTCCTATGCCAATTTACAGTTAGTGCATTATTATTGCCATCAGCAAATTCACTCAAACAAAGTGAGTCTTGCTGAAGTAATTGAGTCTCCTATCTAGAGGCTTCAAGGCTTGCTTGAGCCGTGTACTTGGAAACTTGTACGCACGGTTCTGAGGGGGGAAAGAGGCAGAAATGCCTCTGACCTACCCGATTACGCAGTTAAGGGATTGGGCGTTGGGTAAAACAGTTCCGAGTTCCGAAAGTTCTGAGTAAAGAAGTGAGATTCCCTACTCAGCATTCAGCACTCAGCACTCAGCACTCAGCACTCAGCACTCAAAACTCACTACTTAAAATAGTCCATAAGCGGTAGATACTCATTGTGTTTGTCCTCAGCGGTTACGAGTACCTTCTAGGTTTCTTCATCATCTGTAGCCTAGTACCTGCCTTAGCGCTCTCAGCTTCCAAGCTCCTACGACCCAGTGGTTACGCTCCAGAACGTCGCACCACTTATGAATCTGGCATGGAACCCATTGGGGGAGCCTGGATTCAGTTCAATATCCGTTACTACATGTTTGCTCTAGTCTTCGTCGTCTTTGATGTGGAGACTGTATTCTTGTATCCTTGGGCGGTAGCTTTCCACCGTTTGGGGCTATTGGCTTTTATTGAAGCGCTAGTCTTTATTGCAATTCTTGTAGTCGCTTTAGTTTACGCATGGCGTAAAGGAGCTTTGGAATGGTCTTGAATTCTAACTTAACAACCCAGGGTAAAGAACGAATCATCAACCCCATTGAGCGTACCAATGTCACTCAAGACCTTTCAGAAAATGTCATTCTGACGACGGTTGATGACCTCTACGACTGGGCGCGGCTTTCTAGTTTGTGGCCGTTGCTGTTTGGTACTGCTTGCTGCTTTATTGAGTTTGCAGCTTTAATTGGCTCTCGATTTGACTTTGACCGTTTTGGGCTAATTCCCCGTTCTAGCCCCCGCCAAGCTGATTTAATTATTACGGCAGGGACTATCACGATGAAGATGGCTCCGCAACTAGTGCGTCTTTACGAACAAATGCCAGAGCCAAAGTATGTAATTGCGATGGGTGCTTGCACAATTACTGGCGGGATGTTCAGCGTTGACTCTACCACGGCAGTGCGCGGAGTCGATAAACTAATTCCTGTAGATGTGTATTTGCCTGGTTGTCCTCCCCGTCCCGAAGCAATTATTGATGCAATCATTAAGTTGCGGAAGAAAATCTCCAACGAGTCGATGCAAGAGCGGGGTAAAATTAAGCAAACTCACCGCTATTACAGCACGACTCATAACCTGAAGCCAGTAGAGGAAATCTTAACTGGTAAGTATTTGCAGTCAGCAACTCGCTCTGCACCACCGAAGGAATTGGCGGAAGCAATCGGTATGCCAATACCACCTGCACTGCTGACAGAAAAGGCGCAAAAGGAGGAACAAACCCGTGGCTGAAGAAGAATCTAAACCAGTACCAGCAGCGAAAGAAGAGGCATTGGTACAAGCGGGTAAAGTTTCCCAGTGGTTGACGGAAAATGGTTTTGACCATGAGTTTTTAGCACCAGACAAAAATGGTGTAGAGATAATTAAGGTAGCAGCAGATTTTTTGCTTCCTACCGCTACAGCCCTTTATGCTTATGGGTTTAATTATCTCCAGTGTCAAGGTGGTATTGACCTTGGCCCAGGACAAGAATTGGTGAGTATGTATCACTTGATTAAAGTTGGTGATAATAGCGATCGCCCCGAAGAAGTTCGAGTTAAGGTGTTCTTACCACGGGAAAATCCTGTAGTGCCTTCTGTGTACTGGATTTGGAAAACCGCAGATTGGCAAGAACGCGAGTCTTACGATATGTTCGGCATTATCTACGAAGGACACCCAAATCTCAAGCGGCTTTTGATGCCGGAAGATTGGGTAGGTTGGCCTTTGCGGAAGGATTACATCTCGCCTGATTTCTACGAGTTGCAGGACGCTTATTAGATAGTGTTGAATGAGACGCGATGAATTGCGTCTGTACAATATAGTGCTGACTTTTGCCAGTGATTAACCCCTTTCCGGTGGCGGAAAGGGGTTATGTTTTTGGTCTTTCATGTCAAGTTGGTTGACAAAATTTGCTGTAATTTATTGACTGTATTTACAGTTTTAATTGCCTGCTGAATCGTTTTTAATTTCTGCAAATCCGTAACTTAAGAGATTATCGGCATCAATTCTGAACTTTCAGTAAAATTATTTTTGTCAGTTCTCTTTTTTCACTCTCTTTCCCAAACCAGTTATCAATAAACTCATGCACCTGTTGGGGATAGTCAAAGTCTAGCAAGCGATAGGTTTCAAAGGTTTCCAGGGTGTTAACATCCGCTTGCCAAACATTCAGTCGACAAGTTAACACTACTCGTGATGAACGTAGCCATCCATTTAACTGACGGGAAATTTCCTCTAATGACTGGTAAGACATTTCCACATAACGTGAAAAGTCTGCTCTTAACCCTACTGCCAGGATCATTATGCAAATTGCAGTCACACGTCAATAACAAGCAAGTGCGATCGCTGCTTCTAACACTTTGGTAAGACAACTTGCTGAAATTAGCAATTTTGGGCTAGTCAGGTACTAGTGAAACCCAAAAGCATCTGCATAATTTTTTAACTTTGCAGAGAGAAGTACTTAAAGTTACTTAATGCATCAAACGCTACCCACTTTCATAGTTAGCGCTAGGATAGCTATGTATTTTATGAAAGTATAAATATGGCTCAAACTTTTTACGTAAATCCAGTATCAGGCAGCAATACCAATCCAGGTACTCAACAAGCCCCCTTCAAAACTATTACGCAAGCCCTGAAGGTAGCGACTGTTAATACTAAGATTCAACTAGCAGATGGTAATTACAATGCTACTAGCGGTGAAGTCTTTCCGTTAACGATTCCATCTGGCGTAACAGTGGTGGGTAATGAAGCCAATAAAGGCAATGGTATTTTAATTGAAGGAAGTGGTAGTTACCTGAGCCGTACTTTTGCTGGTCAGAATGTCACTTTTGTGCTGCTAGATAAAGCTGAACTGCGGGGAGTGACTGTAACAAATTTGGCTAGTCGTGGTAGTGGTGTCTGGATTGAATCAACTGCCCCTACTGTTGCTAATAGCACCTTCATCAATAATAAGCGGGAGGGAGTATTTGCTACAGGCGATGCTAACCCAGTGGTTCTAGGTAATGTGTTCAGTGAGAATGCAGCCAATGGAATTGCGATCGCTAAAAATTCTAAAGGTCAAATTGAAAATAATACCTACTTCAAAACAGGTTTTGGCATTGCCATTAGTGATACTGCATCACCCATCCTTCGAGATAACAGAATTTATGAAAACCGTTCTGGCATTGTGATCTCTGGTAGTGCCCGTCCCGTATTACGTAATAATGTCAGTGAAAAGAATACTGATGATGGGATCACAGTAATTGGAACTGCTCTCCCCGATATCGGCAGTATCAATAGTCCAGGAGGCAATACTCTACGCAATAACGGTAAATTTGATTTGCAAAATGTCAGTTCCAACAAGCTGATTTCTCTAGGAAATAAAATAGATGTGTCTAAAGTTGCCGGAAACATAGAGTTTGCAGATAGTTCGGTTCCAACACCAACTCCGACACCAACACCAACGCCAACACCCACACCAACACCAACACCCACGCCAACGCCAGCCCCAACCCCAACACCGACACCGACACCCACGCCAACACCAACACCAACGCCAACACCAACGCCAACTCCAAGTCCAACGCCAACTCCAACGCCAACTCCAACAATCGAATTAACTGATATTGCAAATCATTGGGCAGGTGGGTTTATTCGAGAATTAGTCAAATTGGGGATAGTTAATGGTTTTCCTGATCGCACATTTAAACCCGATGCGACAATGACACGGGCACAATTCGCGGCAATAGTGGTAAAAGCTTTCAACCCACCACCAAGCCGTGCAGCGATCAAATTCAAAGATGTACCAGCAGACTTCTGGGCATCTAAGGTGATTCAGCAGGCATATCAGGGTTTATTTCTGTCTGGTTTTCCCGACAATACCTTTAGTCCCAACAAAAATATCCAGCGCGTCCAAGTAATTGTTTCTTTGGTAAATGGACTGGGGTTATCTAGTGAGGGTACGGCAAGTATCAAAGTTTTCGATGACCAAGTTAAAATTCCTGAATATGCCAAGGATGAAGTCGCAAAAGCTATAGACAAAGAAATTATCGTCAATCACCCGAATTTGAAACAACTTAATCCTACCCGTGATGCTACACGCGGTGAGGTAGCAGCGATAGTGTATCAAGCTTTGGTAGATGCTGGCCGTGTAGCAGCGATCAACTCGCCTTATATAGTGAGTGCTTGAGGGAGGCAGGGGCAGGGGAGACAAGGGGACAAGGGGGAATTATTGAACAACTCTCTCCCTTGTCTCCCCCCTCTCTTCTTCGTCTACCTTGTCTCTTCTCCATGCCCTCTGCATACCTCTGCCTCTGGAGCATCCTTATGCTACCTACCCTTCAGCTTAACAAGCGTCCTATTCAAGCCACGGGTGTTGGTGAAAGTTAAAAGCGAACGCTGGGAAAATAAACGTTCGCTTAACTCTACTTGCCGAACATAGTGGTTAGTTGCTTGTTACTAGCATACTATAGACTGTGAATTTGAGAGCATTTGATAAAGATTTTGGTGCTAATGCCGATGAATTCGATCTAGTTCCTTCGCCCTCTAATACGCCCCCAGTGGCCCCACTTTTTTGGAAACCTAAATTAAATCAGGCTTTCTTGATTTTGAACTTTGAATTGGTATTATTACCATGTTCCAGTAATAGAATTGAGAGCGAAGGCTTGATAAAGTCTTCAACTATCAAAAGATAGATGCTTTAGTAGCAGATTTTACCTGTAAAAAAACAAAAGTCTGTATTCAAAGTAAGCTTGTAGCATATAAAACGCTTGTAAGATTTTTATGACTTCCCGGATTCGCTTTTTAATGTGCCCTCCTGACCACTACGATGTGGACTATGTGATTAATCCTTGGATGGAAGGGAATATTCATAAGTCATCGCGCGATCGCGCCGTGGAACAGTGGCAGCGACTACATCAAATCCTTAAACAACACGCCATTGTAGATTTAGTACCACCTGAAAAAGGCTGGCCTGATTTGGTTTTTACCGCCAATGCTGGCTTAGTTCTGGGCGATAATGTCGTCCTCAGCCGCTTTTTACACAAAGAGCGTCAAGGAGAGGAGCCTTTCTTCAAGCAATGGTTTGAGGCAAATGGTTATACAGTCAATGAACTTCCCAAAGATTTGCCCTTTGAGGGAGCAGGAGACGCACTACTGGATCGGGAAGGACGCTGGTTATGGGCGGGATACGGTTTCCGCTCGGAATTAGATTCTCACCCTTATCTAGCTAAATGGCTGGATATTGAGGTGCTATCCCTACGATTAATAGACGAACGTTTCTATCACTTGGATACCTGTTTTTGTCCTTTAGCAAATGGCTATTTGCTATACTATCCCGGTGCTTTTGATTCTTACTCCAACCGCTTAATTGAAATGCGAGTCGCACCCGAAAAGCGTATCGCAATTGAAGAAGCTGATGCAGTCAACTTCGCTTGTAATGCGGTGAATGTGGATAGCATTGTCATCATGAACAAGACGAGTGATGCTTTGAAAAACCGTCTTACGGATGCAGGTTTCCATGTGTTAGAAACGCCGCTGACGGAATTTCTCAAAGCTGGTGGGGCGGCTAAATGCTTAACTCTGCGGGTTACAGAACCAGTTAGAGATGAAATTCATGCCACTGTCTCGGTAGAAAGCCGTGTCATTCGCATGGAAGGACATTTGTTAGATGCTGGCTTAATTAACCGCGCTTTGGATTTGATTATAGATGCTGGGGGAAGTTTCAAAGTCCTGAATTTCAACTTGGGAGAACAGCGCCAAAGTACTTCAGCCGCCGAGGTGAGAGTATCAGCACCATCCCATGAGGTGATGGAAGAAATCATCTCCCGATTGATTGATTTGGGTGCTGTAGATTTACCCCATGATGAGCGAGATGCCAAACTGGAGCCGGTAATTCAAGATGGCGTTGCGCCTGATGATTTCTACGTCAGTACAATTTATCCCACGGAAGTGCGAATTAATGGTCAGTGGATAAAGGTAGAAAATCAGCGGATGGATGGCGCGATCGCCATTACCGAAACTGCCAATGGCTTTGTAGCTCGGTGTAAAATACTCCGCGATTTAAAAGTTGGCGAACAGGTAATCGTAGATGTTTTAGGTATCCGCACCATCCGCAAAACTGAATCGCGGGAACTCCGCAGCACTCAAGAATTCAGCTTTATGTCGGCAGGAGTTTCCAGCGAACGGCGTGTGGAATTAGTCGTTGAGCAAGTGGCTTGGGAATTGCGTAAAATCCGTGATGCTGGTGGTAAAGTAGTTGTCACGGCTGGCCCAGTGGTGATTCACACTGGCGGCGGCGAACACCTGGCGCAACTAATTCGGGAAGGATATGTACAAGCACTGCTGGGTGGTAATGCGATCGCAGTTCACGACATCGAGCAAAATATCATGGGCACTTCCTTGGGTGTAGACATGAAGCGGGGTGTCGCCGTACATGGAGGACACCGCCATCACCTCAAGGTAATTAATAGTATCCGTCGTTATGGCAGCATTCCCAAAGCTGTGGAGGCGGGAGCAATTAAAAGTGGCGTGATGTATGAGTGCGTCCACAATCATGTGCCTTTTGTGCTTGCGGGATCGATTCGGGATGACGGGCCTTTGCCTGATACCGTAATGGATTTGATTCAAGCACAGGAGCAATATGCCAAACACCTAGAAGGTGCAGAGATGATTTTAATGCTGTCATCGATGCTGCACTCCATTGGTGTGGGAAATATGACTCCGGCAGGAGTGAAAATGGTATGTGTCGATATTAATCCAGCTGTAGTGACTAAGTTAAGCGATCGCGGTTCTGTAGAATCGGTGGGTGTGGTGACAGATGTGGGTTTGTTCCTCAGTCTGTTGATTCAGCAGTTGGATAAGTTGACAAGTCCTTATGTAAATAAGGTAGGTTAGGAAAACGAACCGCGAAGACGCGAAGGGCGCGTTCGCGTAGCGTCTCCGATAGGAGAAGAAAGGAAAATGACAAGAGTAGCTTTCAGTGAATTGCAGGTTAATTGGGTCAGTTTTATAGCTGATTTCTTGTTGGTAGGAATGGTTTTTGGCCCGCCTATTGCTCCCTTTTTGGCTGCGTCTGGAGTGTCTTTGCTTCCTGGGATTGCGGACATCATTTATTTCATGGGTAATCATGTCTGTCCGCAACCAGATATGGGGTTAGATTTAGCACCACCGTTTATTATGGCTGTGTGTATGCGCTGCTACGGCACTGTCACGGGTTTGCTAATTACTCGTCTGTTGTATGGGATAACTGGTGGTAAGGGATTTTACTGGTTAAATCAATATGGCTGGAGTGGTGTGGCGATCGCAAGTGTGCTAATGATGGCTTATCCTTTGGAATTAGCAGCACAGGTTTTTGGCTTGTGGAGTTTTAATAACTATCTGGTTACGCCTTTTGGGTTGATTACGGGTTTGGCGTGGGGATTGTTTACTATGCCAATTTTGCATGGGTGGCATGGTGCTAAAACTAGCTTGACCAAATTGTAAGTTTTATCGCACAACTTAATAGAGTGGATTAATTTTTGTAAGTCGATGCAATGTCACTAATTAGCGATCGCTAATAATGTAAATACTAGCGATCGCCGTGTTTGTGATTGTTATCGTCTTATACTGCCTGTATCTACCTCAACCTTCTGCGCTCCTTCAACGATTTGGTAAAGTTTGTGTTCAAATTTCTGCATACACGCTGACCAATCAAATTCGAGTATAGAGGGGCGAGCGTGTCTAGTCATATCTGCTTTCAAACCGGGATTTTCCAAAATCGCAATTACCTTTTGGGCGAAATCTGTAGGATTGTTAGGTTGGGCGAGGAAGCCGTTACGACCAGGAAATACCTGTTCTGAAGTTGATGGTGCAAAAACAGCAACCAGAGGTGTTCCAGACGCTAATGCTTCGTTATTTGTTGTGCAGAAGTTCTCGGTGACGGAGGGGTTGACAAAAACATCTGCTCTGGCAAACCAACCTAGAAGTTCTGTACCGTGAGACTCACCCCATACAGTAATACCCGATCCAAACTTTTTAGCACGCTCACGGATCTCTTCATCTAGCGGCCCACTACCAACAATCACCAGATGGACATCAGGAATTTTAGCAGCTATGACTGGAAAGATATCAAGCAATTGATTGACATTCTTTTCGGGTGTGATGCGTCCGACAAACAACAGAGTTGGTCGGTTATCGTTAGGAATTGGGTCGTAACAAATGTTTCGCGGGTGAAATTTTTCGCAATCGATACCTTGATAAGCGACGTATTCAGCGCGCTGGCATTTCAGTTCTTCGTATTTAGTCAGTTGCTCTTTAGAAGAGAAGTAATTGAAGTCATAAGACTCACTAAATTGCTTAACTAAAACGGGAACGATGGGACGAACCAAATTGAAAAATCGCTCTCCAAAGTAATATTTGATATACGCAACAATATCTGTATGGAAGAGTGATATTATTGGCGTGCCTGTTCGTTTTGCGTATTGAGTGCCGATTGGGCGACCATAACCTTGCAAGAAAAATGAGTATAAACCTCTCATTTGGGCTGCTTCTTCAACCACGATAATATCGGGTTTGAATTTCTCTAATAGCTTGGTATCGCTCCAATGCCGATAGTTCAACGGTTGAGGAAGAGACTTGTAAAATACCAGTGGTTCTGTGGGGAACGCATAAGCAGAGAAATTAGAAAAAGATTGAATTTCCTCCAAACCTGGCATGGGGCGATCGCCAACATTTTTGGGGTAGCGATCGTTGATTTGTGGATGGATTAGAAAAACCTCATGTCCCTGCTCTAGCAACCAACGAACTCGTTGGTGAACTGCCACGGAAACACCAGTTAAGAAAGGAGCGTACAACCCTGTAAACAGTGCAATGCGAAGTTTTTGCTTAGTCATAATAAAGGGGAATATTTCACAAAATTGCTGGTTTTTAACTTAGGATTTACGCAGCAAATGTTTCATGAACATCCTGATTATTTGAGTCAGAAATTCCCACTAATACAGTTAGACTAAGGATTTACGCATTGTCAAATAGCTGAAATTTTCGATTTTGAAGTGGATGTTTATAGTGCTTCTCGTTTGTGTGCAATAGAGTCCGATCTCTCTCTTTTTAGAAGAGATGCTTTGAGGCACTCCCCTGACAGCAACAAAGGTTTTCCGCTTTCCTATTTTCTTAGGCTACGGTATACACACGGGTTTTACCCCACCCTAACCCTCCCCTTATAAAGGGGAGGGAACTAGATAAATTTCCGGTCTCCCCCCTTTATAAGGGGGGATTAAGGGGGGTAAATCTAGGGTTTGAGCTTCATTACCAAGATGTGTGTACACCGTAGCTTTTTAGGAGAGAGTTAGAGAGAAGTAGGGAAAAGGTTGGAGATTAAATAGACTCAATTGCAAACCCATATATAAACCTGGGTTAGAAACTATCAAAACATCCAAAAGGCTAAGTCAAAATTCCCCTTAATATATTTGTCTAAACCTTTACAAAAAATGTCAATACGTTTTGGTAATCAACAAGTAAAAACGTATATTTTGACAAGGGTTATAGCTAATATAGTTTTACTAAATATAAGATAATATAATTTGAATACTAGGGAATGTTTAGTGTAATAACTTTCATGCCCTAGTTGATATTTAGCGATTTAATTCAAAGAGAAACCTTGCTATTAATCGGTTGATCCAACCATTGATAAGGGCGATATTCCACTAAGCGGACATTCCAAGGCCCTTTAACGCGATAGCTGACACCGCGCCAGGTAACTGTTGAAGTCCACAGGGATGATAGCATTGCTAACCCATAAACCCACTGTGTTAAGGGAATCCCAATCAACATTTTAATGATTGTAGCAGCTGATAATTTGGCGTAGACGTGTAACGGCTTGCCGGTAGGCATCGCCTGGTCATTAGAGCGAACCACTCGTTGTATCTCTAATTCCAACACCAGCATTATCAAGAGTAATCCGACAGTGTAAACTCCATAGCAGACTAACAACAGAGCCGCAGCTTCCCATTTTGCCTCTAACAGCGACTCTAGAACTAACACGCTTAGTAAAGTCGGAAACAAAATGCTAGAAACAGCTTCACTCACAAGAGCCAACCAACGGGGATGATACAGTCGAGAGAAAAGGATAAGCCGCTTGAGATAGTCTACTAAGTTGAATAAATCAGTCTCTTCACGATTGACTATTAGCAGCGAAGGCACAAACTTTATCTGAAAACCATGTTTTTTCAGGATGTCGTGCATCATAAAATCTTCGCCTAAAGCTTGTCCCCACTTATCTAGCAGTTCTGTTTGGCGAAGCACTTCTGTTTTCACAGCCAAAGTTCCACCCCAAGGAATCTGGAAGATAAACATTTGCACTACTGTAGACACATTGCCGACGTATCGCACCAAAGAACCCCAATACCTGCCTGTTGGTACGTACCACCGATTGCCGGTTGTTGCGCCTACTTTCACATCGCTTAGAGGACTGACTAATTCTCTGAGCCAATTGAGATGAACTATAGTATCAGCATCGACTAAAGCAACCACCTTGTAGGAGTCATCTAACTCACGGATAGCTTGGATTAAAGAACTGCATTTGAGACTACAATTGTTGCGTACTATTCTCAAAGGGCTGATTTGAACATTAGTTGCTTCTTGTTCAGTGATGGTTTCACTAGCAATTTTCCAAGCGGGATCTTCGTGGCTATCAACGATCAACTTTAAATCATACTGTGGATAGTTTTGATTTAGGAGCGATCGCAAACATCTAGGCAAAAACGGATCGGCTCCACGTAAGCAAAGAATTACTGCTGTTTTGGGTAACTGATCGTCTGGTAATAAGTTTTTTTTAGACGAGCGCAGATACCATATAAAGACAAGCGTAAAACACACCTGAATAACCAGCCAACCCATCAAAGACTTAGACAGAAATATTGCCAAATCTTCCATTAAATTTTTAGTCTCCGACAGAATGAGGGATTGGGCATTAGGGATTGGGCATTAGGCATGGGGCACAAGAGGCAAAGGGGAAAAACTTACTGCAACTTCTCCCCTGCTCCCCTGCCTCTTTCCCCACTCGCCTTTAGGAATCGAGCGAATATTTCATGATGATGTTGACTGTTGTGTTTTTGTTTACAACAAAACTGGCATCACGAAACTTTGGTGTACCTGTTTGTATAGACACAGTTGGATTTTTAGAAATTCCAAAACCTTCTTTGGGAATTCCGAAAAAGTCTTTATTGAGTTTGCGATCGCCATTTTGATCGTCAACCACAGCGACAGCATAAGTACCAGGTTTCAAACCGGAGAATTCTTTTTTTACAGAAGTGCCATTAATCTTAGCGCAGCCACTTTGAGCTTCACTAGTACTACTCATTGGAAATCCTTTTTCATTTGCATAAACTCGGAAGCAAATCTCACCTTTTTTGTGATTTATTCCATTTACTACAACATTAAGTGTTGCAGTTGGTTCTGCGTTCACTGTTTTAGCAAAGCTGATGCTCACTAAAGTAGCAAGCATAACATGAGATAGTTGAGATAGTTTCAGCATAATTTTGTAGTCAGAATAGGTAATTTTGGGGTTGATATAAAGCTGCGTTTGTCACAGACGTTGGCGCAGCCATCGCCAGCTTTTATTTATAAACTGGTTCTTTCAAAGAATGACTTGCTCTTCTTTAACAAATGCTGTTTTCCAACCTTTCCAAAGTACTTGCAGCACACTTAGCAAATCTTTCAGCAAAAGATATTCTGTCCCTTTTAACTGCTGTTGTAGACTTCTATGACAACATAGCCGCTCATTCAAACTCAGGGGACTACGCCATATAGAGAGTATATACTCCCAGATTATTCTCCAATGTGGGAATAAAATTTGTCCTTTCTTTGCTGAATCAAACCACACTGTATAGCCATAAAAATCGGGCAGCATACTCAAGAATGATTTTTGATTTGTATTTGTTAACAACAAATAATTGGGGAAAAACATACTCATTGATTGTTGCGGATGACTTCTGAAGAAAAACAGATATTCAGGGATTTCATAAAATCTACCGAGAATACCAAGTCTTAACAAAAGAATTCCATCTGCATTACCGTAACCACCCATAGGTGGTATCTTTTTCAAAGCACTAGCGCGAATTACCCCGTAACATTGATTGCATAAATGCTTAGTCAGCAATTCGTGAAAGCGCTCGTTTGGTTTTAGTGCATCTGCCTTGACTTTGATATCGTAATTTTGGATAAAATTCCCCTGTTCATCAATGAAATATGCCTGGGAATAACACAAGATTATAGTAGGATCTTGGTCAAGCACCTCAACACACTTCTTGATAAAATCTGGAGAATGTAGATCGTCATAGGCTGCCCATTTAAAATACTCACCCGATGACAGTTGCAAGACGCGATTAAAGTTACCAGCACAACCGATATTCTTGTCATTGCGGTAGTAATGAATACGTTGGTCTTGCTCGATATAAGCTCTACAAATTTCTTCAGTTTTATCTGTAGATGCATTATCTGAAATAATTAACTCAAAATCTTCAAATGTTTGAGCCAAGAGTGAATCTATGGCTTCCTTGAGAAATTTTTCACCATTGTATACAGGTAATCCGATGCTCAATCTTGGCTGATTGCTACTCATAGAAAACAAGTATTCGGAAAATCTGTGGATTAGTTTACGCTTAATCGTAGTAAGGTAGATGCAATGTAAAAAATCAGAATTTGGTAGGTTGGGGAGCCACTGTGTTGGACGGGTTTACCGGCTTGTACCCCTACGGGGAAGCAAGCTACGCGTAGCGTCTCCGACAGGAGAAGCAAGTGGTGTTTGAGGAACGAAACTCAACATTATGAAGGTTTTGTTAGATTTCACCGTCACTCAATCCAACCAACTATTCTAACTTTTATAACTCCCTACTCCCAAAAAACTATTTCATTAAGCTTTGAATATCTGTTTTTTGCAGCCATTCATGTGTTTGCTGCATACCTAACTCTAGGTCAACTGCTGGTTTGTAATTTAACAGATTTTGGGCTTTGGCAATGGAACAAGCATAGGGACGAGTCATAAAATCTATGGACTCTGGTAAGATATCAACTTTTTTCCGAAACAGTTTTTGTCCTTGAACACGTAGCTTTAGAAACAATTTAATTTCATCTTTCGATAATGAAAGGGGTGCTTGTAAATCTTCCATTGCTGCTAAACGCATAAAATACTCTTTCCACGAAGTTTCTTGTCCATCGGTGATATTAAATATTTCACCGTAAATTTCTTTTCCTATCGCGAGAAAGATGCCATCAATCAGGTTATCTATATATACATGATTGATTACTCCTTTAGCATCATTGGCGCAAGCAAATAATTTTTGGCGCATCATCAGAATTGGCCTGACTATCCAGGGAATACTTCCAGGGCCATAAACATCTCCGGCTCGAATAATAATGATGCCAAAATCTGGAGGATTATTCAGTTCTAAAACTGCTGTTTCAGCTTCTATTTTCGTTTGACAGTAGGGATTATTTTCGCCAGAAAGTGGGCCGGATTCTGTAACACCATCAGGATAATTGAAACCATAAACCATTACACTGGATAAATGCACAAATGTTTTGACACCAGCTTGTTTAGCGGCTTTAGCTATATTGACAGTACCGCCAACATTCACATCACGAAAATGCTTAATTGCACCAGCTTCTTCGGCAATTTGCTCTGTATGTAAAACGATATCTACTCCCTGACAAGCCTTTTGAGCAATAGTAGAATCGGTAATACTACCAATAATTACCTCTACACCTAAATTCTGTAATTGTTTGTTCTGTTCTGTAGAACTTTGTAGTCCACGAACTTTCATCCCTTGCGCTATGGCTAACTCGGCTGTACGCAAACCGACAAATTCATTAATTCCAGTAATTAGGAGAGTTTTGTCTTTGAGGTTCATAAAATCGTAATTATTGTTAAATAGGTGAATTTGAGTTATTAGATAAAAAACTTTAAGTAGTACCAAATTTAAATATTGGTAAATACTTTTAATCTAAAATCTAGGCTTGCTATAAGAGGAATTTTTCTGTGGAGAGGTGGCACTAATACTTAGGTTTCAATTCATATATTGGCCAAATCATCAAGTTACTTTGCAGCGAGGAATCAGTTAGAAAATATCTCCTGGATCTGCGGAGCGGAGTTTATTAATAGCAAGCGCTCCTGATGTTATACACATTAAAACTGTTGAAGTTAAGACAATCACTGCATTATTAGTAGTCATAATTATTGGCAGCTTAGTTGCTTCTGCGGCAAAACTATATAACAAAACAGAAGTAATAAATCCTGGAATATAACCTAAGATTGCCAAAATCAAAGCTTGCTGAAATACCACATTTAATAAATAGCTATTGGCGTAGCCTATGGCTTTTAAAGTGGCGTAAGCAACGAACTGTGTAGCAATATTGCTGTAAAGAATTTGATAAACAATAACCACACCGACAACCGCAGCCATTGTCAACATCAAGTTAAGAATAAAACCAATGGGTGTTCTGACAGCCCAATATTTTTTTTCAAAATCAATAAAGCCTTGGCGGGTAAAAACTTGGACATCATTAGGCAAAGTTGCTTGTAAATTTTTTAGTACTGTTTCTGCATTAGTACCAGGTTTGAGGGAGATCAAACCAATATCGATCATATCTGCCGGACGAGTATTGGGATTTATCCTCAAGAAAGTGGAGTCACTAACAAGTAAATTTCCGTCTACACCAAAGGAAGGGCCTAATGTGAATAAGCCACCAATTCTTACTCGATAACCAATTAATGAATTGAAGGGAAATATTTCAATTGTCTGTGCAGTTTCTCCCGCATTAAATTTTTCAGCTATTGGGCCAAACTCTGGGCGAGAACCCCGGTCAAAAAGCATGACATCGGGAGTTTTGAGTTTATCTAAATTTTTCTCAACTTCCGGTAGATTGATCACAGGTCTACCTGGATCGAAACCAATAACGTATATTGAATATTTCTCACCAGTTGCCGGATTTTTCAATTTGGCAAATTGCAAATACATGGGGCTAACTGACTCCACACCGTCAAACCCCAAAGATTGGTACAAACGAGTCCGCGAAAAGCTTTGATTTGAGGTCAAAGATTTATATTGCGAACTAACTAAAAATAAATCTCCTTTGAGATTTTGATGGACTGCGGTTGCACTGGAATAGAGGGCATCTTGAAAACCAAGTTGCACAAACATTAGCAGCACAATAAAACCAATCCCGGCTACAGCTACTAATAAACGAACTTTTTGCTGGGCTAGCTGTAGCCATGCTAAAGGAATTTTGAAAATCATGGATTTATTTATCATTTGTCATTTGTCATTTGTCATTTGTTCATGACTAATGTCCTATGCCTTATGCCCCATGTCCAATGACTATATTTGAATGGCGACATCCACTTGTAAGTTGGTTAAACGAGCCACCCGCTCACTATCTGCGGGATTATCGATGGAGATTTTTACCTCAATTATTCTGCGGTCTGTATCTGAACCAGGGTTAAGGCTAAAGATGCTTTGTTTGTCAACTTGCCAACCAATTTCTTTCACAGTTCCTTTTAATGTGCCAGGAAATGCAGTACTGTTAATGGTGGCTTTTTGTCCTACACGCACTTTTTGAACATCAGTTTGATACACCTCTGCAATCACATACATTTGAGATGTCTTACCAATTTCAGCAAATCCTGTGTTGGTGCTGATGACTTCTCCGGTTTTGGCGTGAATTTTCAAAATTTTGCCATTTATGGGAGATTTTATATAACTTAAATCCAAGTCAGCTTTTGCTTGTTGAACAGCAGTTGTGGCACTATTGACTTCGGTTTGTGCGACTTGAACATCTACACTACGCACTTCACTAATACTGGTGAGTTGCGCTTGTGCTTGCTTACGTTGTTCTTGGAATGTGTCTTGAGTCCGCTTGAGAGTGGCTTGGGCTTCTGTTAGTTGCTGTTGTGTAGTCTTTAGTTGCAAAGCTTTGGTATCTGCTACAGAAGCTGCGATCGCACCTTGTTTATATAATTGCTGGTAGCGATTATTTTCGGCTTGAGCGTTGTCTACTTCCGCCTGGATGCGGGCAATTGTCGCCTGTTGTGTGGCAACATCCCCTTTATATTGTGGCTCTAAACGTGCGATCGCAGCCTTTTGAGCATCGACATCTCCGGTTTTAGCTCCAGATTTCACCTGTGCTAATTTAGCTTTGGCAACTTGCAGTTTGTCTAAAGCCTGTTGCAATGCGGTTCTAGAACGACCATAGTTTTCGAGATAGGCCAATAATTGCCCTGCTTTAACCGTATCTCCTTCTTTCACCAACAGTCTGTCTACTCGTACCCCATTATTAGAAGCAGGAGCAGTCAAAGAAGTAACTTCACCTTCTGGCTCCAAACGTCCCAAAGCAGTTACAGCAACTTTCGCAGGAGCAGCAGCTTTTGGAGGATTTGCTGGCGATGTCACAACTTTAGGTTTAGACCAATAGGGTGTCAAACTATAGAAAGTGATTAATCCAGCCGCTAAAGTGAGAGAAGCTGCTAAAATTACTTGCGATCGGCCTACGGGTTTTGTGAATAATCGACTTTCTTTATTTACTGCCATATTTTCATGCCAATTCTGGTTTTTTTAAGGGATATCCTGGTTATATTTAGTCGATTAAAATAGACTCATCCGCAAATTACCAAGAGGGCTTTTCCTCTAGGTTTTCTACTTTAATCAAGTCGATGGGTCTAAATTGGTTTTATATGAATTGTTGTACGCTTTTACCGCCCAAACTACTATTGTGGCGTGGAAATTAATGGCGTCTTACTTCAAAGCTTCCTAAGTTATATCCTAATTTGATATCTAATCCAGTAGCGTAAAATACAATAGCGTTAGTCAGAAAATTTAACTTTCAAGAACAACGAAGCGCTAATAAAAATGAACTCAAAACCTGGATTAACTTGTTGTTAAGTATGGACTAAAAATTGATTATTGTCAATTATTTCAATTTACATAAATCCTGATTCTATCACTAAAATGTTTCATCACCTTAAGATTAGATACTGAATAAATGTAGCGGATGCTAATCTTTTGTCTAGCAATTAAATACCTACAAATAGTTCGCTATTAAGCAGATTTGATATTACTAACAGATTATTATTATCAAGGTGGTGTAATATAAGACATTCTTATAACGATTTTTAGTAAGAGCAACTTCTTTAAGCTGTTAGCTCTGTAATTGATTGCAAACGGAGCAGTTGGTAGATGAGATACAAAATCTGAGCTTTGCTTGGGTTTACTTTTTACTTAAGATTCATTTAACCCGTATTATGTTTATCAAGTAACATACTTAAAATTAATATTTGCTTTATAAATAACCACTTTCCTTCTTAACTTGACTTATATTAAAAAATAACCAACAATTTTGACTCAAGTATGATATTTCTCTGAAAAATAATACTTATAGTTATTGGCTTTATCTATGTATTCATTGAATTGTTACTTACTAGACAGCAGATTTGTAGTGTTAACTTAACCAAGCGAATATTTATGTTTAACCCGTAGGTAACAAAATTCCTCATATACTTATTTAGTCGTTAATTATACTTCTATGCTAAATTTATTCAAAATTTATATCGATAAGAGTATATGGTTATTTATAAAATAACTTTAAAGTAATGATTTAGTTTTTGTAAAGTATGCTAATGTTTTTATTAATTCAATGCTTTAAAGTAGTTATTTAATTAATATTTTGAAATTAAAAGTAACTAAATATAACTGCGTTGTCATTACTTAGAGATTGTTTAATTACTTTTTCAATTTGCATAAACTCGGATTAAAGGTGGTGTCTTTTCTGTAACGAACTTGTCAACTTTACTGGGTCAAATACTATAAAATATATTATCCCGGACGTTGAAATTAGCTATGACATTGATTTAGATACAGAACGTTGTTATTAACACCTGCTATGTTGCTGTATTTAGGCTAGATAATAAAACGGTTTCGGGTGAAAAAATGTTTCTGTTTTCTTAGCTACTCCTCAGTTTTCTTCGCTCCAGTAGGATACTATTGCTCAAAATCTTTACTATTACAAATGGATTGAATTCACTGGTCAAGCAGCTATTACACTCCAAGACTATTTTACCAGTTTTAACAACATCATCGACCTATTGCCACAATATCAAGAGTCTAGCGTTGGATAAGATTTTTTGCGATGTCTACGACGGGCTACGCCTACGCAGTGTGCCAAAGTCGCCTGGAAACATAAAGCTTTACCCTGGCAGTATGTATCGTGTGGTGTCGATTTGGAAACAAGCATTTAGCAAATATAAAATAGCTAACTGCTTACAAAACAAGAGTTTTTGATTATTAGTAGGCAACAGAAATTACTGTAACTACACAATCCACAGTACTCACTATGCCCTATGTCTGCTTATTCAATTGATACTGCCTTAACGGAGTTAGAGAGCCTGATAAATAATTGTGAACAGGCTGTAATTAAGTCTATCGAAGGAAAAAAAATGAAATCAGATAAATCAGTGTCAATCAACAGAATTAACAGACAATTACAACACAATCCTATCGCCATTGTTGGGATGGCTTCTCTATTGCCTCAAGCCAGAAATTTGCGCGAATACTGGCAAAATATAGTAAACAAAATTGACTGTATTACTGATGTTCCTTCCACTCACTGGAGCGTCGAAGATTATTACGATCCGAATCCCAGAACTACTGAGGATAAAACCTACTGCAAAAGAGGCGGTTTTCTTCCAGAGGTTGATTTTAATCCGATGGAATTCGGCATACCACCCAGCATTTTAGAAGTTACAGATGTATCGCAACTATTAAGTTTAGTGGTTGCAAAAGAGGCGATGGAAGATGCTGGCTATGGCGAAAAACGTGAATTTAACCGCGAGATGGTTGGGGTAATCTTAGGCGTGGCGATGGCCAAGCAATTAGGAATGCCACTTTCTGCCAGATTGGAATATCCGATTTGGGAAAAAGCACTCAAAAGCAGTGGTTTATCCGATGAAGATACCCAAAAAATCGTTGATAAAATCAAAAGCGCTTACGTGAAATGGGATGAGAACGCTTTCCCTGGAATGTTAGCTAACGTAGTCGCGGGTAGAATTGCCAATCGCCTGAACTTTGGCGGGATGAATTGCGTAGTTGATGCCGCTTGCGCTAGTTCCTTTGGTGCTTTAAAAATGGCAATTAGCGAACTAGTTGAGCATCGCTCTAATATGATGCTGACTGGTGGTGTTGATACCGACAACACCATCATGGCTTACATCTCGTTCAGTAAAACACCGGCTGTTTCTCCTAGTGAAAATGTCAAACCTTTTGATGCTAAATCTGATGGGATGATGCTGGGTGAAGGTATCGGGATGATTGTCCTCAAACGGTTAGAAGATGCTGAACGAGACAACGATAAAATATATGCCGTAATTAAAGGTATTGGTACTTCCAGCGATGGACGTTATAAGAGTATTTATGCTCCTCGCAAAGAAGGCCAAGTTAAAGCGTTAGAACGCGCTTATGAAGATGCCGGCTTCTCTCCCGCTACTGTTGGTTTGATGGAAGCACATGGTACAGGCACAATGGCTGGAGATCCGACAGAATTCGGTTCTTTAAAAGACTTCTTTGATGTGCATGATGACAAAAAGCAGCACATCGCTTTGGGTAGTGTGAAATCGCAAATCGGACACACAAAAGCGGCTGCGGGTGCGGCGAGTTTAATTAAAACTGCTTTGGCTTTACATCACAAAGTATTACCGCCCACAATTAACATCACTGAGCCAAACCCCAAACTCAACATTAAAAATTCATCCTTTTATTTGAATACTGAAACAAGACCTTGGATTCGTCCAGAAGGGGAAGCACCAAGACGCGCAGGTGTAAGTTCCTTTGGATTTGGCGGAACCAACTATCACGTAGTTTTGGAAGAATATGAAGCCGACCAAAACAACGCTTACCGCTTACACAGTGATGCTAGTGAAGTGCTGTTGTTTGCTCCCACAGTAGACCAATTGTTGAGCAAATCTGAAGAGATTTTAGGTAAGTTGCGATCGCCTGAAGCACCCACACATTACGCACAATTAGTCAATGAGTGCAAATCACAACAAATTCCCCTTTCTGCTGCCAGATTTGGGTTTGTAGCTGAGAATCTGGAAGAAGCTTGCAAGTTGCTGCAAACTAGCATTGAGTGGCTGAAACACAAAGGAACAGCAGCATCTTGGGAGCATCCCCAAGGGATTTATTACCGTTCCTCTGGTATGGAATTGGGTGGAAAAGTTGTCTCTCTATTTTCTGGTCAAGGTTCGCAATACTTGGAGATGGGACGCGAACTGGTGATGAATTTTCCTTTGATGCGCCGTCTTCATGGTTATATGGATAGCCTGTTGCTCAAAGATAATTTGCAGCCGTTGTCAGAAATCGTTTTCCCTCATCCTGTGTTTGGAGAAGCAGAAAAGAATGTCCAAATTGCTGCCTTACAACGCACAGAATACGCTCAACCAGCCATCGGGGTGTTGAGTGCAGGGATGTA